>JAGYNX010000068.1 GCA_018399855.1 Spirochaetota bacterium | reverse complement strand
GGCCATCACGTAGGGCTCAACCCTGTAGACGGCAATGTCCTCGGGGGTGTTTCCATGGTTGATGGGATTTATCATGTTCATGAGTTCCCATGCTTTTTCACTTTCACCTGACCGGGCGAAGGCCATGGCGGCCCATACCGCCGCGTGGGTGTACTGGCCGCCGTTTTCCCTTACCCCCGGAACGTAGCCCTTGATATAGCCGGGATCAAGATTGGATGTGTCAAAGGGTGGATCAAGCAGCTGTATCAATTGGCTGTCCCGGCGAACCAGGCGCCGGTCAAGTGATTCCATCGCCATGCGGGTGCGGTTTTCTTCACCCGCCCCTGATAGAACTGACCAGCTCTGCGAGATAGAATCGATCTGGCATTCATCGTTTTCGGCTGATCCAAGGGGGGTTCCGTCATCGAAATAAGCCCGTCGATACCATTCCCCGTCCCATCCCCCTGCCTCAATATTAAGGCGCAGCTTCGCGGATTCTGCCTGGCAATGTTCGGCAAAAGTGTGGTCGCCATAGATCTTTGCGATATCGGAAAACCGGGTAAGAACGGCATAAAAGAAAAACCCCAGCCACACGCTTTCGCCTTTGCCTTCCGTGCCTACAATATCCATGCCGTCATTCCAGTCTCCTGATCCGATAAGGGGGAGGCCGTGTTCTCCATAGCGCTGTCCCATCTTTATAGCCCGAACGCAATGTTCGAACAATGTGGCGGTGTCATCTGACGGCACGGGAAGATCGTAATAGGAGTCTTCGTCTTCACTTAACGGGCGGCCCTTGATGAAGTTCACCTGTTCATCCAGTACACCCGTGTCCCCGGTGAAGAGTACGTAGTGTGCCGTGGCCAGGGGCAGCCAGAGATAATCGTCTGAACAGCGGGTGCGCACACCCCGGTCAATGGGGGGATGCCACCAGTGCTGTACGTCTCCCTCCTGGAACTGATGGGCGGCGCTGCGCAGCAGCTGTTCACGGGCAAGTGAGGGTTCGGCATGAAGGAGGGCCATGGAATCCTGCAGCTGGTCGCGAAAACCGTAGGCACCCCCCGACTGGTAAAACCCGCTTCGGGCACGCATGCGGGATGCCAGCACCTGGTACATCAGCCAGCCGTTAGTAAGCAGGTTCAATGAGGGGTCGGGAGTCTCAACCTGTATTGCCCCCAGTGTATGACTCCAGTAGTTCCAGGTGGCTTCAAGTGACACCCGGGCGGCGGCAGGGCCTTTGAAGCGATGCACCAGTGATGCGGCATCAACGGCACTGGTGCCCGATCCCAGCCTGAAGATTATTTCGCGTTCTTCACCTTCATCAAGGTCAATGGGAACCTGTATGGCGGCGCATGGGTCAAGGGCAGCCCCGGTTCGGTTAGAGAGCCTTGTTGCGGTCATGGCTTCCGGTTCCCTGAGTGTCCCGTTGCGGCCGATAAATTCAGTTCGGTCGCATGTGATGGTGCGGGTATCATTATCAGTGTCGAAGAAGGCGGTTCGGCCTTCGAATTCCTTGTTGAACTGGTTGTGGGCATAAATGGTACCCGTCAGGGGGTCATATCGTGTAACCACGTGCATGGATGATTTTTCCCGCAGGTCTCCCAGCACCCATTCAACATACCCTGTCACCGAGATACGGCGGGGACGTTTGGATAGATTACGCACCTTTACCCTGGTAAACCTGATGCTCGCCTCAAGGTCGACGTATACCCATACCTCTGTGCTGATGCCCCGTTCTATGTGCTCGAACACGCTGTATCCGAATCCGTGGCGGGTAACATATGTTGTAAGTCCCCGTGCGGGAAGTGGCATGGGTGACCAGTAGTGGCCCCGTTCTTCATCACGTATGTAGAAGGCTTCGCCCCCTGTATCAGAAACGGGGTCGTTGTCCCACGGGGTAAGGCGAAACTCGTGGGCGTTTTCAGACCAGGTGTAGCCTGTGCCGCTCTCGGAGATCACGGATCCGAAATGTGTATTGGCCAGCACGTTTACCCACGGGGCGGGAGTAGTATATCCCCTCCAGGTGGTAATGATGTATTCACGGCCGTCGGGTGTAAACCCTCCGTGCCCGTTATAATATACCAGGTCGGTTCGGGGCTCGGCGGGTTCTGCCGCCTCTATGGCACGGGTAATCCGGTCGGGCACCAGCCGGGGAATGGGCATTCGCACCACCTTTCTCCTGGTGACCTGGTCTACAAGGAGTCCCCGCCTGTCGGTGATGATGGCACGGGCAACTGTTTGCATCAAGACCTGGTCTTCTTCTGATACCTGGTCTTTATTTCTTAAAAAGATACTCCCGGTAGTGTTTGAGGGATTACTCTCAATACCTGCCGCGATCAGTCCCTCTACCTGTTCGTGGAGAACCTGCCGGTATCCCGCCCGGTCATCATTCCAGATCACCAGGTCGACTTCCAGTCCCTTCTGGCGCCAGTAGGCATGGGCGCCCACCACCTGGCGAACCAGCTCAATATTTGCCGCGTTCTCTACCTGGAGAAGCACCACAGGCAGATCTCCGGAAATAGAATAACCCCAGAGACCAGACTGTCCGCGAACGTTGTCCGCGATGATGCTGGCATCCGCGCGAAGGTAGGAGTTGGCGTAAATGACGAATCCCGCAAGGTGACCGTATACCTGCGCTTCCGCTTCAGAGGCATTAAGCTGCCGCAGCACTACCTGGCTGTGTGTCCACGCAAGTTCAAATACACGGTCAGCCAGTCGACGGTCACGGTATTTATCCGCCAGGCGCAGGGCTTCATCCCGGGTTTCTCCCACCCCGGTTACCATGTCAACTATGGCAGATTCTTCAGGCTGAAGTGTAATGACATGCCTGATGGCGGCGATGGGGTCAAGCACAGAGCCCTGGCTTCCTGTAAGTGTGCCCCTGTCCTGAAGGGCCCCGGGGTCTATCACCGAGTTGCCCCTTCCGATAAACTGCATCCGGTCGGTCTCATAGGAAACTTTTCCCGTGCTCCCTTCCTGCACGGTCATTACGTGAAACATGGAGGGGGTGATCTCCCTGGCTGAACGGGGGCGGCGTTTGCAGAGGATAATATGGGGACCGGAAAGTATCTCGGTCTGTACAAAAAGATTGCTGAATGCCGGATGCATGTTATCTGCTGATGCGGGTGCCAGCACCACTTCGGAGTAGCTTGTTATCTCAATCACCCTGGTTCTTTTTGAAAAGTTCGCCAGGCGCACCCTGCGAAGTTCTATATCATCTTCGGGTGACACCACGATGGTAGTATGGGTGTCTATATCATGATCACGGCGCCTGAATTCTGCCCGTCCTTCTGAAAAAATTACCTCGTAGCTGTCAGGCTCCATGCGGGTTGGCTGATACGCTGTAGACCAGTATTCTCCGTTTTCCATGTCGCGGATATAACAGAACGTTCCCCGGTCGTCCCGGGTTGTGTCTTCCCGCCAGCGGGTAACCGCCATATCCTTCCAGCGGCTGTAGCCCCCTCCCGAGTTGGAAACCATTACGTGATACCTGCCGTTTGACAAAAGCTGTACTTCAGGTATTGCCGTATGGGGGGTTGAGTATACCCGCATTGGCATCTCATGGGGTTCGGTGCCGGTTTGTGTGTCAGACGTGGTGGTTATATCAAGGTACTGTGATGTGGCAACAGGTATGCGTTCCTGGAGTAGAAGCATGGCTGACTTGAAAATAGATACCGACTCAAAACGTTTCTGCATGGGCCGGTCAAGCAGCAGGTATGCAAGTGAGAGCAGGCTCATCCCGGAATGATGGGACATGTATGATTTCACCACGGCGTGGGAATGTCCCACCGGTACCCGTGATGGGGTGTAATCAATGGCTTCGTAGAAGCCGTATCTTCCTTCAAATTCAAGGGATGAAAGAAGCTCAAGGTTCTTACACGCCACTTCCGGGGCAACCATTAGGGCAAGCACCGAGGCATAGGGGGCGATTACGAGATCATCGGCAAGCCCCCGCTTAAGCCCGGTGCCCGGTACACCAAAGGCACGGTACTGGTAGTCAAGCCGGAGTCCCAGCGAGTTATACCCTGATTCGGATATGCCCCACGGCACGTTGCGCAGTTTTACGTATTCCACCTGGCGTTTGACTATGGCTTTACAGGTTTGATCCAGGAGGGTGTTCTCATAGGCGGGCATTACCAGCAGGGGCATAAGGTATTCAAACATTGATCCGCTCCATGAGAGCAAAACCGGGTCGCTGTTGCCAGCGGTGAGAAGGCGCCCGAGGGCAAACCAGTTTTCCTGGGGTATCTGCGACTGTGCTATCGCGACAAAGCTGCACAGGCGTGCTTCAGAAGCAAGAAGGTCGTAATATCCCTGGTCAAGCCGGTGCTGATCAACGTTATAGCCGATAGACAGGAGATGTTGTGATTCGTCATATAAAAATTCATATTCCATGAGGGCGAAACTGTCTGCCTGCATACACAGTTCTTCTATTTCACCCATCCGAACCAGGGCGCGGCTTGTTGCCTGGATAACGTGGGCCTGAAGTTCTTTCAGCCACGCGGACTCTTCGGGTGAAGTATTTTCACTTAAACGGCGCGAAATTTCCCCGATGACACCTGTTTCCATGCGGGCAATTTCACGAAGGGTGGGAATACTATCAACATGTTCAAATGCCTGCAGGCTTTCCGGTGCAGGATCCTGCATGGCCCATGGTGCAAGGAAGAGCATATCTTCCAGGGCCCCGCTGCATTGATGAAACAATGCCCGGGCCCACCAGTGTGCTTCTATTTGTGTATTGTCATCCAGGATGCGCACTGTTTCTTCAGCGTACCCGCACAGGCGTTCAAGGGATTGCCGTGCAAGAGCGAGGGAAGAAGCACCGGTATTGACGGCTGATTCAAGTTCAAGGGCGAATTGGGACAGGGGCAGGGGGATGATGGTACCGGCCGCGTCCATGCAGATCCTGAGGGTATCATGCAGCCCGTTATAAAGCTGTGGGTTTAGGATGTGCTGATCAGGAAGTGCGGCAAGGCCCGGTTTGAGTGTGAGAAGATGACCTGCCAGGTTCCCGCTGTCCACCGTTGATATATACAGGGGGGGCAGGGGATCCAGTGTTTGGGTGTCGTACCAGTTGTAAAAATGGCCGCGGTGCCGTTGAAGCTTTTTCATGGTGGCAAAGGCGGCGCGTGTTCGATCAATCAACTGTGCTGCCGGGATGTACCCGAAATCAAAGGCGGTCAGGTTGGCCAGCAGCGACAGGCCCATGTTGGTTGGAGATGTCCGGTGGGCAACCACCCCTGCCGGGTCTTCCTGGAAATTATCCGGGGGAAGCCAGTTGTCTTCAGGACCGGTAAACTCTTCAAAGTAGGCCCAGGTTTTCCTGGCAATTCCGCGTAAAAATACATTCTGTTCAGCTGAAATACGTGCTTCACGGCGTCTGACAGGCCTGCTGATCCACCAGGCGATTGCCGGTGAGAGAACCCATAGAAGCAGTACAGGCAGCGCGGTCGGTACTGCCGCCACGTTATAGACTGCCAGGTAGATACCTGTTGATATAGCAAGCATGGGTGCTGCCCACATCTTGAGATATGAGCCGATGAGACTGTCCCGAAACCTGCTGCCACTGCTTCCCGAGGGGTTCCATTCAAGAAGTCCCCTGCGGGAGATGAGCATTCTCCAGAGTGCGCGGGTAATGGCACTTGTGCTGTAATAGGCGTCATAGGGAAGGGTAACCAGGGTAAACAACCCCTGGGCGAAACCCGTGCCGGCAGAGCGCATGGTAGAGGATATGTGCAGGCTAACCGGCATCTCATCGGGTTTTCTGAAAAGGCTCAGCAGTGTGCTGAGCAGTGATGGAATGAAAATCATGGCTGCCAGTGCAACCGTTGCGAACCATGGCGAAGGCAGTGTAACCCATGACAGTAACGCAAAAAGCGTAAGTGAGGCCGGAGTTATGCTGCGGCGCAGGTTGTCGAGAATTTTCCAGCGGGACAGCAGTGACAGGGGATTGCGGCGCAGGCCCCTGCCGTGCCATGGAACAAAGGGGAGAATCCACCATAAGATCTGCCAGTCTCCCCGTATCCAGCGCCGCCGCCGGCTCACATCATCGTGAAAACTTGATGGATATTCGTCGTAGAGCTGCACGTCACTCAGTAAACCGGCACGGGCGTAACATCCTTCCAGCAGGTCGTGACTGAGTATCAGGTTTTCCGGTAAACGGTCACCGAGGGCCTGTTCAAAGGCGTCAATTTCGTAGATACCCTTGCCAATGAATGAGCCTTCGTGAAACAGGTCCTGGTACACGTCGGATACGACGCGGGTATAAGGATCAATGCCAGGCTGGCTTCCGTTAAGGCGGGCGTAGTGGGAACGGTTCATTGCCGGCAGTATTACCGCAACACGTGGCTGCAAAATGCCGTATCCTTCAACTACGCGTTTTTTCCTGTCATCAAAACGCGGCCGGTTGAGAGGATGGGCCATGGCAGCAACGAACTGCCGGGCAGAGTCACGGGGAAGCCGGGTATCCGTGTCAAGTGTGATCACGTACCTGGTGCCCGATAACCTGTCAGTGTCCCCTTCTATTATTGTAAAGTTGTCTGTGCCCTCACCCCGCAGAAAAGCATTCAGGTGTGCAAGTTTGCCTCGTTTGCGTTCATACCCCATCCACTGCTGTTCACGGCTGTTCCAGATCCGTGGGCGATGGAAGAGAAAAAATGGACCGGGGGTTGATCCCCCGTATTTTTCATTCAGGTCTTTAATTTTCTGACTGGCAAGCCCCGTCAATACTTCATCCCCCGGCAATGTTTCGCTGTCGGCATCTTTCAGGTCGGTTAGCAGACCGAAATATACGTTTTCGTCACGGTTTGCCAGGAATCTCACTTCCAATGCTTCGACCAGGTCGTCAATGTTTGCGGGGCTGGTGATCATGGTGGGTACTATAACAAGGGTTTTCGATTCTAAAGGAACCCCCCTGGAGAAATCCATTCGGGGTACCGGGTCGGGGCTGACAATAAGGGTAGCCATCCAGTTCACCAGGGCAGTGGCCGGGTATAACGCGCATGTAAAGGAAAGAAGGGCAAATAACCCTGTCATCCATCCGTTTATTCCACCGGTGAAGAACTTCGCAAAAATTCCCAGTGTAATGAGTGCGGCAAGCAGCATGATGGAACCGGTAAAAATGAACAGGTTACACCGGGTACCAGCTCTTTTTACGGCTGTTGCCGGTGCAGGGCGGATCTTTACCCTGCGTGTGAGCATTGAAAATCCTTTGTCGATGAGATAATAGCCAACGTGTGCTGTCCGGTCACCGGTTCCGTTAACCCCGGCACCACTTCGGGCCAGCCGTACAGCAACGCGGGCAACTTCAACTTCGGATATATTATAGCGGCTGTTTTTCGATGTTTTTTCAATCACGTGGCGATACCGGTCACGGGTGGCAAAATCCATTTTGCTGTAAAACCCGGCGGGATCTTCACGAAGTGCATTGTCTACCATGCTCAGGGATTCAACAAATTCATGCCAGTCCATGGTGCCCAGGAAACGGAGACTCCCGATACTGTTGCTCATGGAGACCTGGTTGGCGGCCTGGTGCTGCGTCTCGGATTGAACAAGCTGGTTAACGGTGAGGCCTGATTCGGAGAGCTGTTGTTCGATCCATGTAAGGGGCAATTTCAGGGCAGGACTCTGTCCCTGCAGGCGGCGGGACAGTTCGGCCACGAAAGCGCTGGTCATGGGCGGGTTTGATCGTGCCATGTCCGCCACGGTGAGTATAAGTTTTTTTGGGTCTGTTTCGGTTATTTCCAGTATTCGGTCAGCCCAGTATCCTGCCAGGTCTTGCCCTATCATGTCAGCGGCTATGGAGGATGCCACACGCCGCAGGTTCTCGATCAGCATGAGGCGCAGCATGATGGGAATAGCCCATAGCTCTCCCAGTTTCAGAACACTCACCCCCTGGTAGGATTCAAGGAATTTTGTGAGGGTTTGCGGGTCTACCCAGCCGTCCCCGTGGGACACCAGTTCCAGGGCTATGTCATACACCCGTGGCAGGTTGGCGGATTGACCATTCTTAAGGCGGGGCAATTCACTGCTGTATCCCCGGGGAAGATGCTTCCTGGCTGCCTTGATATGCTCTTCGATCAGGTAGTAGTTATCAAGCAGCCATTCGGCAGCAGGAGTGATTCTGCGTTTTTCCCTGACTGCCTCGCTGAGCATGGTACGAACCTGGAGAAGTATGGACTCGTTATCGGCCAGGCGGTTCAAAAGATGCTGTTTACGATATTTCCCTGCACGCAGGACATGGGTGCCCGCAATAATTTTACCATGGGTGTACATCTGCTCGGCACTGAAAAGCGCTGAACGCAGGGGAGGCGGCGTCCCCGCGTATTTTTGAGAAAATTCTTCGATACCGGCTATAGATTTTATGCTACCCGTAAAATTTTTATTTACGCGGTTGGTCATGGGCACCCCCGGGTTGTATTATGTAATAGATATATGTCCAAACCCCATCCTGCATGAGACAACACTTGCTGAATTGTTTCTGGGTTCAAGCAGGTATCACATGGATTGAATGTACTACCCATGATGATAAGGGTTACGGTCGG
This sequence comes from Spirochaetota bacterium, assembly GCA_018399855.1. GTDB lineage: Bacteria > Spirochaetota > UBA4802 > UBA4802 > UB4802 > M55B154. The sequence goes on along the minus strand of JAGYNX010000068.1, from coordinate 416 downwards.
AATTCATGTTGTAAGGAATGAAGTCTGCAACAAACTGTGGCCGGTCTACTTTCGTTTTGGTTTTACAGATTTTTCTTTCTTGGCTTCAACCTCAGCCATGGCTTTCCTGCTTGCATTGTCTTTCTTGATGCCCTTCTGCTTTTTATTCTTACCAATTGATTTTGGACTTTTGTCTCCCATTAAATCTCCTTTTCATGATTGTTGTATATTAAAAACAGGCTTATATCAAGATACTGATAATACTGAAGAAGTAAAGAGAAATAACTATATTATTGGCAATCAGGGGTATTTAATTCACCTTCATGGTGCATGTACCTGTCCCCGATGAACAAACCGGGGCAGGTACAGTACATACCGGGTATCAACTTCTCTTAACGCCTTTTTCTATCCGGTCACCAATTTCCTTATCGATATTG
>JAGYNX010000067.1 GCA_018399855.1 Spirochaetota bacterium | reverse complement strand
ACCACAGGGGCACAGAGGTACAGAGAAAAGTTTAGTTAATTTTTACCGCAAAGGCGCTAAGGGCGCAGAGAATCGCAAAGAGGGAATATAAAAAAACTAAAATATCCTTTTCTTATCCTTTCTTTGCGACCTTAGCGAACTTACCGCCTTCGCGGTGATCCTTGAAGAGAATACCTCTGTACCTCTGTGCCCCTGTGGTTGCCGTCTACACAGTACTTTCCTTCCTTGAGTACAACCACACCGCGATGTATGCTGTTAACGGGATAGACAGAAACATCCCCAGGCTGCCAACTACAGACTTGACGATTTCGCTTAAGATGGGATTATAGTTGAAGATCATCCATACCGGCATGCCCGGATCAAAGCGCATGGAAATGAGAAGAATCAGGGAAAGTGAACTCCCCACGTAGGCCAAAATGAGGGTGTTTACCATGGAGCCCAGTATGTCGGTGCCGATGTTCAGTACCGACTTGAAGGCGTCTTTTCTATTAATGTGGGGATTGGCAGAAAATATCTCCGCGGTTGAAGAAGATATGGATATACATACGTCCATAACGGCACCCAGGGCAGCGATTATCATGCTTGAGAGGGCAAGGCCACGCAGGTCGATGTTCACGTCAGAGGAATAGAATACCGTCAGCATCTCGTTGGTGACAAGTCCTGACAGGTGCATGCACTGCCCAAGGGCCATGGCTAAAAGGGCGGCGAATATAACTCCACCCGTGGCCCCCAGGATAGCCGACAGAGTTTTCAAATGGAGTCCCGTGATGACCGGCAGGGTTATACATATTGAAATAATTGAGATGAGTACGGCAAGGGGCAGGGGAGGATACCCCTTGAGTGTGAGTGGTATCAGTACAAAGAAAACAAGCATAATAGTAATAGAGAGGGCGGTGAGCGAGAATATGCCCTTTATCCTGCCGATTAAAATTACCGCGGCCATCAGGATTATCATCATGAAAATGATCATACCTGTATTATCAACATCATACAAGGAAATATACTCAATGGTATCAACCGAACCCAGGGTTGAAATTCCGATGAATACAGTATTTCCCACTTGATAAAACATATCAGCGGGCATGTCGGTTTCACCACTGAAGGTGGCAACTTTAGTTTTGCCGCTGAATGGACCTTCAAGTATTTTGAGATGTACCCGGGTTTCAATCAGGGGATAATTTTTGTCACCTGATATCTTTTTAACTTCCATTTCAATGATTTTCGCACGGGTATATATGCGTTTATCATCGAATGATCCCTGCGAAAATACAGGTATTTGCTGTATTAGAAGGATCAAAATGACGATAATAATAGACAGAATGTACCTGTAACGTTTCACATGAGCCTCTACTATTTTTGTGAATATATATGCAATTATGTTGATTGATACAGCAAACTATATTATACTTGGCTGTCAAGCGTTTCGTTATATCAATGGTATGAATGATAATGACTTTTAAAGAGTGAGGTTTGTTAATAATGCCGGCAAATGATTTCATTGTTGTTAAAAGTAAGATTTATATGGCAAAAATCAATGTTTCAGGTGTTGTTATTGCTTTCGTAAATCGAAAGGAAAAAAGAATAGCCGGTGTGTACAGCTTGATTGCCTCGGGAAACGAGTTATTCAAGACATCAGTGGGCCCAAGGCCATTGGAGCTTGTTGAAGAGATACGGCTTAATGCTTCACAATATGATGTACAGAAAGAAATGCAGGATCGAATATATGTATTTTTCACACAGAGGGTTCGCAATGACACAATAACCGAATTTCTCCGTTTTATCGACCAGGAGAACGAGATCGCCGCTGAGAATTCATTTAAAAGAATTATGAAATCTGCATTGTCCATGGATAATATGGATATGCAGGCGGAATTTGATGCCATTACTTACGGTGAGTACTCAGAGATTATGGTGGTTACTGAACTGGACAGGCTTTCATATAGCCAGAAAAAAGAAATCGCGAAAAAATATACTGATAACAGTGGTGAAACAGCTGATGAAATTGTAAAGAAAAACATTGAAGATGTAACCATTGTGAAGTTTGTGATAAGAAGCAGGGGGCAGGTTCCGGGTATTGGATTGATGGTCTTTAGTACAGTTTTAAACAGTATCCTGTATATTGTACTGAAAATCGGAACCCACCAGGAAATTGCTCCACTTACAGAAGTAAAATCTTTAGTTGAACTTTACAGGCTGGTTGGTTCTGACTATTCAAAAACCGGCGCAACCGACGCGGTAACCCAAACCATGGTGAAACAGCTGAAAGGGATGGATACTGAACAATTTGCCAATGATATAAAGTCAGGATCAACAGAAAAGATAGCAGCCATGATTCAGAACGCCATCTCTTCGGTGAATCTCCCTGAGGCAAAGGTTGGTGTCACTTTTGCCACCATGAACTGTGTGCGGCTTGACCTGATGATGACTCCCTCGGAATACGACGCCTCAAAAAAGGTAGAAAAAGAAGAAAGCGATGAGGACACGAAGGATCTTCGTAAGCTTGTAAATGTTGATATCGTTCTTTCTCCCACTTCGGGCAAGAAGGTGTCACAACTGCAGCAGGGGGACATTATTTATGTTCTTCTCGACACATCAACGCCACACGGATATAATATAGCCAATGCGTTAAACCTGATCCATGAAGGGAAAAATTCACCAATTGAATCCGAGGTGTATTCGGTAAGCTATAAAAAGAACGAAGGATACAAAATATTCGTTCGCCTGACGGAAACCCTTTACGGCAAGTCAATCGAAGAACAGGATGTTCGGGTGAAAAGTAAGATCCTTGAGATCGAAGAAGATATCTCGAAATCAAAGAACAGCCTTATCATTGGTATAGTTGCCGGTGTTATCGTGCTGGCTATAATATTATATATACTGCTTGGATAAGTTAAAGTTTCCCCTCTCTTTCCAGTTTTTCAATATCCGCGGGTGTTATGGGCCTGTCTTTCCCCAGTATTTCCGCGGCCCGGTTCAACTTTTGCAGCATTTTATCATCCTCGATAACCTTATCCCTGTCAGGGTCAATGTCTTCTTTTCCTGTTGGAGGTATTTCAAGGTAGAGTTTCGCGCTCACTTCTTCGTTCCTGCCGAATGGCCCCTTGAACTGTATAATTACGTTACATGTTGATGGGGGCAGTAATGAATTATCCAGGCGAATAATCTGTTTTGTGCTTCCTCTTGGAGGTATGGTGGATACTTCAAGGATGTGTGAAGCCTCCATCTGTCGGTATTCTGGTGACCATGAGCTGTCACAGGGCTTCATTTCCATTTCAGCCGTATCGAATGTGACCGGTTCATCAAAAATATTCTTTATGGTGGCTGTAACCTCGATTCCCGAATTCGTTATTCGTGGAAAACGATCGTATATAACAGGTAGTACCGGACTGCCCATTAGTCTTGAAAGGTAATGAATATTCGGAAAAGATATTGTGCTTCTTCCGGTGGCAGTTTGATTTTGCGCGTCGGTAACCTTTACCTTTGCCAGAAAGCTTGACTGCAGTGAATTTTGTTCTCTTGTAATGTAACTGTGTTCTACATAACCTGTGTCGGTGGTCATGTAGTTGCCGTCACCAAAATCCCAGTCGTAGGTGCATTTCCCCGTGAGGCCCTTCTGGCTGGTTACCTCGAATTTCGCGGTTTCGGGTTTGAGATTGTGCATGCGAGAGTTAAGAATTACAGTTGGCTTACCAGGACAATCTTGAACAGTAACTTCAACTTTTTTAAAATCAATGTGCTTTCCCTCATCCCTTACAACCACGTAAAATTCACGTTTCCCGGGTTTCGTATACCTGAGTATAGCAGGATTTCCGAGCTTATTTTGAATGCGGTACACAAGGTGTTCGTCAGGTCCATTGGGATTTTTGGCAATTACCGTAACCTTGAAATCTTCGTTTGTGCAGACGGGATTTTTCTCAACAATAATGTCCCGTATCAGGTTTGCTTCCTGTATCTCATAGGTATTTATTTTTTCAGGATCGAAATCCTGTTCGGGCTTGTCTTTCTTGCCGGCGGACATGAACTGAAATATATTTAGAAGTTGTGATTGCTTTTCCTGTTCTTTGACTGATGATTCTGATGTGTTACTGGATGAATCGTTACCTGTGAATATATAAAGCAGCCCCGCTGTTACTATAACGAGGATTATAATGATCAAATAATTCCTTTTCATATGCAATCTCCGGGATCAATGGTTGTATTTGCTCCATGTTGTTTGATAAAGGGTATAGGGTGAAAAAATGTAATGCAATAAAAATATTTATCTTCGATAGTCTAACTACATAAAACCCTTCCGGGGGGAAGGGTTTTATGTACTGTGTACGTATTTGTTATTCAACCCAGTAATAATATCCTGAACTGATAACAAGTGGATCGACCTGTCCATAGTATGACGAAGACTCTGTCTGTACCCCGGGGTTTTGTCCGCCTGGATTTGTATAGTTATACAGCAATAGGTGGTCTGGGGCATTGGCGGTTGCGGTAACCTGTCCAATATATGATCTCCAGTAACTGGATGTGTCCCATGACCTGTCAAACCCGAAGGTATTAACCAGCTGGTTTGCGATTTTCTCGTCGGCCCCAGTTCCAAAGAGTCCTTCGATATCAATAATGAATGAACCGAATCCGCCTGCTTCATCCCGAACCATGGCCAGCGCGGAGTTGTAGAGGCTGTATGAGCACTGTGTAACCAGGCTGGGTGGTATCTGCGCAACGTTCATTACTTTTCCCGAGTAATAATTGGCATACCAGCAGGTACCGGAGCAATGACCGCCTCGTCCCTTTATTTTGTAATTGACGTAATCCTGCTGAAACATATCTGCGTATGCGTTTACCCTGTAATATCCTTCAAGGTAGTTTAATACATCGGCTGCTGAATGCAGGGCGGCCCTGTATGCAGCTTCATTGGCAGCTGTTGGCTTCATGACAGCCCCACCTGCGGCGTTGAAACTGTTCGTCACATTGTAAGTAGTGTCAATATCTTCAGTAAGAATACCGGGAAGACCGTTTGATAATTTATCCGGGTTTAATCGTTTCGGTGTAGTCTTGATAAACCATATCTTGTTGTACTCGATGGGTACATCGCTTACATACATGGTGTTGTGCCTGATATTGTACCCGTCGTCCACGGTCATGCCGCTATGGCTCCAGTAACAGCCAAGAATTGAAAGAAGATCCATAATGAACCCTTCACCTGTAGATAAGATCACATCTCCTTTCTGAGCGTTCACACTCATGGGTTTGTATACCCACTGACCGGCGAACAGTGCGGTGCTGAACATGAGTATTATCAGCACAACCATAATTCTTGTGACGCTTTTCATTTATTGTCCCCCTTTACTGTATTTAATGTGATGTACTTAGTATATATACGAGTGAATATTCACTCGTATATAATAACATATTGTATTACAAATATAGTATGTAACAAGGATGTGTCAACTGTCAAGTAAAACCGTCCGGGTGGTGAAAAAAAAATGAAAAATCAAATTAACCAGATGAGCATTAAAATTTGATAAAAAGTCACATTGCCCCTGACAGGAGACATATTTCTGATAAGTCAACAAAAAAGTCTTGCATTGTCAGGTTAAATATGAGTATTTGCAAATAAAAATTGAGCAAAAATCATATTGGTGCTACAAGAGTACATAATTAATGATTTATGGATATATATGCACTATAAACGTATTATCATAACATGGAGGAGACCATGGCTTATAAAATAACAGATGAATGTACCTCTTGTGGAACCTGCGAAGCCGAATGTCCGGCAGAAGCAATCCACGAAGGTGATGGCAAGTACTTTATTGATCAGGATGCATGTACTGAATGCGGTTCATGCGTTGATGTGTGCCCCGTAGAGGCAATTATTGAAGTGTAGTCATCGAAAGGCCCGCCATCACCTGGCGGGCCTTTTGCATCAGGCATGAAGACATACCGGTGCCGTCCCCCTTCATTTATTTATCTTTAAAAATTGAATTGAAATAACAATACATTTGACATATGGTGAGAAATTCATTTGATTGATTCTTTTGTGAAATTGTGGAGTAGCGTATGTGCGGAATAATCGGTTACATAGGGGATAAAAATGCCGCTGAAGTTCTGACAACGGGATTAAAGCGTCTTGAATACAGGGGATATGATTCGGCGGGAATCGCCCTTCTTGATGGAGACCTTGTTGTAAAAAAGAAAAAGGGTAAGATCGCTGACCTGGTGAAAACCATGAATTTCTCTGATTACGAACACCATACCCTTGGAATAGGGCATACCCGGTGGGCTACCCACGGCGAGCCTTCTGATGTAAACTCGCATCCCCATACCGATTGCAAGGGGGAAATTGCCCTTGTTCATAATGGCATCATTGAAAACTTCTCTATAATCAAGCGTATGCTGACCGAGCGTGGACATACTATAGTAAGTGATACAGATACCGAAGTAATCGTTCACCTGCTTGAATATTATCACGAGGAGCTTCCACTGGTTGAGGCACTTCGAAGAACGCTGCTTAAAGTGGAGGGCACATACGGGATAGCGGTAATTTCCAGCAAAGAACCCGGGAAGATAGTGGCCGCAAGAAATGGAAGTCCTCTCATACTGGGGGTTGGTGACGGCGAAATGGTATTGGCCTCTGACGCAAGTGCGGTCATAGAGCACACCCGGCAGGTTATTTATATCGAGGACGGGGAGCTGCTTGAGATCACCAGTGATGGATTCCAAACATATGATCTGGATAACCAGATAGTCGATAAAAAACTTGAAGAGATCGATTGGGACATCGAGTCTATAGAAAAGCAGGGGTTTGATCATTTTATGCTCAAAGAAATATTTGAGCAGCCTGAAACCATAACCAATGCCTTCAGGGGGAGAGTACTTACTGAAACAGGTCATGCCAGGCTTGACGGCCTGCGCCTTTCTGACGAAGAGATTCAGAAAATAAAACGGATCATATTTATTGCCTGCGGAACATCATGGCATGCCGGTCTTATCGGTGAATATCTTATCGAGGAATACGCGAGGATCCCTGTTGAAGTCGAATATGCCTCCGAGTTTAGATACAGGAGCCCCATTCTGGATGAGGGTGACCTTGTGGTCGTAATCAGCCAGTCTGGAGAAACTGCTGATACGCTGGCAGCATTGAGAGAAGCAAGCTCACGGGGTATTAAGGTGCTGGGCATTACTAACGTGGTTGGCAGCACCATCGCGAGGGAAAGTGACGGTGGTGTTTATATACACGCGGGGCCGGAAATCGGGGTGGCATCTACCAAGGCGTTTACATCGCAAATTACCGTTATAATCCTGTTGACCATGCTTCTGGCACGCCGTAAGTATATGACCTCAGAAGAAGGTCGAATTTACATGGAAACACTGCTTGCCATACCTTCCCAGGTGAATAAGATACTGGAATCCAGCGATTTGATAAAAAACATCGCGGAAATATACAAGAACCACAGAAATTTTCTTTACCTTGGCAGGGGTATACAATTTCCGGTGGCACTTGAAGGGGCATTGAAGCTGAAAGAAATATCATACATTCACGCAGAGGGATATCCCGCTGCCGAGATGAAACATGGTCCTATTGCCCTCATTGATGAGAACATGCCGGTAGTTTTCATTGCCACCCGTGATGAAGTATACCAGAAGGTTGTCAGCAACATGCAGGAGGTAAAGGCGAGAAATGGAAAGATCATTGCCATTGCCACAGAGGGTGACCAGGAGATTGAAAATTACGCTGATCATGTTATTTACATTCCGGAAGTTCGAAAGATTGTTTCACCTCTTCTGACAGTGATTCCCCTGCAACTCCTGGCTTATCATATTGCCGTATTACGGGGATGTCATGTTGATCAACCCAGGAATCTTGCAAAAAGTGTTACCGTGGAGTAATTTTTTACATGCAGCCAGACGGATAATAATTGACATAATTTAGTAATGGAATAGTATACCTGTAATGCCGGGCTTGTTCCGGCTAATTAAATGCACAAAAAGATGAATACGATTAGACAAGACAATATTAGATTGATAAAGACGAAGGAGACGCAGCAATGATAGTTATTGAAGATCTTAACCATATTGGTATTACCGTGTCAAATCTTGACAATGCAATAGAATTCTATAAAGAACTCTTTGATTTCGAAGTTGTAGAAAGGATGAGTAACTCTTCACAGGCTTTTATCAAGGTTGGCGATATAATTGTTGGCCTGTATGAGCTGGAAGATTACTCGAACCAGGATAATACCAGGAATCACATCAGCTTTTATATTGATGAAGAAGATTTTGATGATGCAGTTGAAGAAATACAGGAACGTGATATTCCCATAGTGTTTGGCCCCGATACCCAGCGCAAGGGACAGTCGGTAGTGTTTTTAGACCCTGATGGAAACCAGATTGAACTTAGCTATCCCCGCCTTTCACTGTAACGGCGTTTCCGGTTGATGAAAATGCAGCAGTTTAATGCCTCGGAAATTTTTACATCACGGGTTTTGCCCGTTGGTGTGTTTGATAACGAAGACCGTATTCTGAAAGTTACAGAACTGCTTCTTGAACACGGTATATCAACCATCGAAATTACCCTCAGGTCAGCAGCCGCCCTTGATTGCCTGAAGGCAGTATCTGCCAGGTTCCCGGAAATGATGACGGGGGCCGGCAGCGTATTGAATACCGATGATTTTAAACGGTCAGTAGATTCAGGTGCCCGTTTTATCGTTTCTCCTTCCCTGGATATGACACTTGTTGAATACGCGAAGGATAAGAAAGTTATATATGTACCCGGTGTGGCAACTCCAACAGAGCTTCATGCCGCGTTGAATTCCGGAAACAGGCTGATAAAGATATTCCCGGCATCTCAGCTGGGGGGAGCTTCATATATGCGTGCTATACTGGCTCCTTTTGCCATGAATGATTTTTCTATTATCCCAACCGGGGGGATTGACGAGAATAATATCCGTGAATACCTGGACGTACCCCGGGTAGTGGCCTGTGGTGCATCTTACGTGGTTGACCGCGCGCTTGTAAACAACGGGCAATACCAGGAATTGTCCGCGAGAATAAAACAAATTGTAGAGATGCCTGCTTGGGAGTTTATTGAAGACTA
>JAGYNX010000066.1 GCA_018399855.1 Spirochaetota bacterium | reverse complement strand
ATATTGAGAGTCTATCTGATCACATTTCACTTCTCACTCTTCACCCACCCCTGTGTATCTGTGGCTAAATAAAGTTAAGTTCAATACCGGAGCCGAAGTATTCATGAAAAATACTATCACATACATACTACTCCTTTTCCTTACGGTCATTCTGTGTGCTACGCAGGTGGCGGCCCTTACCGTTGATCGGGTTGAATTCGTGGGCAGCACGGTAAACCTTGAGCTTGATGTGCTGACCCCCGATTACACCGGTGAGGTAACCCGTAAAGACATTGATCACCTGGCGGTGCGTGTAACCCGGAAATACCACGAAGCAGGCTACACCACCAGTTACGTTGATCGGATGGAGCTCACCGAAGAGGGCACCCTGCGAATATACGTACAGGAATCCCGCATACAGGAGGTACGGGTACGCGGTATAAAGGGAGAAACCGCCGATGAGCTGCGCCAGGTGGGGAAGCTCTGGAAAGGGGAGGTCTACAATCGTCACCAGGTCAGGGCCCGGCTTGAACGCCTGAAAGGACTCTACAACCTGCAGGGCATACGCCTGGATGTGGAAAACTACCGTGAGCAGGGCGACGTTGTCCTCGTGATGAAGGTGGACGAGGGCAGCAGGTGGTGGCGCTGGGGTCTTGGCATACGGCCGTTGTATGGAATAAGCCCCCATGCCATGTATACCGTTCCCGTTGGGAAGAGCTTCGTTGAGTTCACAGCCCATGCGTCCTACATGGATGACCGGTTTACACGGGCGGGCGGTGCAATGGAATGGTATCGTTTCAGCAGCGGCAAAAACCCCCTGCAGTATTACGCCGGAGTGGAAGGGGGACGAAAAGCGGAGAAGTGGGAGAGCCTTGACAGCTGGTTTGCCGCTGACGGTGGCGGTGTGTATACCGGGGTGAGGATGTACCAGCGTGTCGGCACAGGCATACTGCTTATTCCCGGCATAGAGACATCGGGGTCTTTCACCCGAATCAGGGATTATCCAGAAAGTGAGGTGGACAACCGCATGGGGCGGGCCGGTCTGCGCCTCACCATAACCCAGCGGGGCATCGTATTGCCGGCACGAAATGTGTCTAAACTCACCATGAAGGGGGACGTGGCCGCGAGCACCCTTGAGCCCGACGGGTTTGTGCTGGCCGAGGCCGACGGTAAACTGGTGCTGCCGTTGACCACCCGGATGCGCCTGATCCCTGAAGTGTATTCTTATTACACGTCATCACGGGAGCGCTATTATCGCCGCTACGTGTACGATGAAAAGCTGCTGGGGTTTGGTGCCGATTATACCGCCTCGTCATTCAAGAACACGGGGGGGCTTCACCTGGAATTGGAGGTGTCACCGGCCTTCTTCTATGTTGACCCTTTCGTTAATAGTGGTTATTTTAGAGATGAGAACCATAACTGGAGCCATGATACGGGGGCAGGCCTCAAGGTTATCTTCAATTTCAAAAAGGTATTCTGGGACATCACCTACGCGTGGGACGTCTCTGAAACCCCCGCCAAAACAGGGCGGCTGTATTTCATGGCATATGCTGACTTTTAAGAACCGGAGAGCACAATGGAAATAGAACGGGAATGCGGACGGGTTACCGAAATAAAGGGAAACATGGCACTGGTGGAAACCGACCCGGCAAGTTTCTGCATGTCTTGCGCCAGCAAAAATTCATGTCCCACCGGGGCAAATCCCCGAACGAAAAAACTCTGGATCGAGAATACCCTGCGGGCCCGCGAGGGGGACAACGTGTACTTTTATGTTCCCGGTGGAGGGGTCATCGCCTCGTCATTCCTGATATACATGCTGCCCCTTGTGCTGCTGTTCGCGGGCATAATCTTTGGCGTAATGATACATACAAAACTGGGGGTGGACGTGGAAGCTTCGTCTGGAATTTTCGGCATCATGGGGTTCGGGCTTTCCTTCGTCATCATACGCCTTGTTTCGGACAGGGTGTTGAATAAACAGAAGTTTAAGCCAAAAATGCTTGAAAGAAGCTCCCCCGGCGAGAATTAATGTCTTAATACCTCATTTCCATGTTCCGAAAATTGATATAAGCCTGTACATAAACCAGGGATGGTGAGAGTTGTCCGGAAATACCGGGTGCTGCCCTGCAGGTGGATACGTGTTCGCAAAATACAAAAGGAATTGTATACAGGGTGAAAGGGACATGGGGAAAAAAGTTGTAGACATTATCAATTATAAGATAGAAAAATCGTTGAGAAGCAGTGGGTACACGGTAAAGAAGGACAGTAAAAAAAATGTAACCCTTTTGATCAAGATCAACCAGAAATAAAAGTAATGGTCACAACGTGAGCGAGGAAATTGTATGAGTTCAAACCTTGAAGAGCAGAAAAAAAGGCTTAAAGAGGAAATAGATAAATTACGCTACGAGATGAAGGTAGAGCTTCCAAGGCGAATACAGGAAGCCCGGGAGTACGGCGATCTCAAAGAGAACGCCGAGTATCATGCCGCCCGCGAACGCCAGGGGTTCGTGAAGGCAAGGATCGCCCAGTTGAGCCATCAGCTCAGCACAATGAGTGATATAGATATTTCTAACCTTGAAACTGACAGTGTAGACCTGGGTTCACTGGTCATGGTAAAGGACCTGGACACTGATGAGATAATAGAGTTTTCCATCGTACCAACCAGTGAAGTGAACCCCTCAGAAGGCAAAATATCCCTTTCATCACCAATCGGAAGGGCCTTGCATAAAAAAGCCCCGGGTGACGAGGTACATGTGCAGATACCGGCAGGCACAAAAAAGTTTTTCATAGAAAACCTGGTCACCATCCACGGAAAAGAGTTTACAACCTGATACATCTTTTATTCAGTATACCAGGGCATCATCCCATCCTCTTCCGCCAGGAAAGAGTGATCAGGTAAATTCAATTATAAAGGAATAGTACTATGGCACAGATAGTAGCGTTTAACGGTTTGCGTCCCCGCAAAGAACTTGCTGACAAGGTAGCTGAGCTGCCATATGACGTGGTTGACAGCGAAGAGGCGAAGGTAATTGCCGGTGACAACAGGTACAGTTTTTTCCATGTATCAAAACCGGAGATAGATCTTGGAAGTGATATCGATCCTTATTCCAAAGAAGTGTATAACAGGGGCCGGCAGAACCTTGAAGCATTTATAAATGAATCAATTATGGTAAAGGATACTGAACCGAAACTGTACCTGTATACACTTGAAATGGACGGACGGTCACAGACGGGTATCGTGTGCTGTGTAAGTATTGATGACTACCTGAATAATATTGTAAAAAAACATGAACTTACCCGTGAAGATAAAGAAAAAGACCGGATGACCCACCTGGATATCCTCAATGCCCAGACCGGGCTGGTGTACCTGCTTTACAGGGAGGACGGATCGGTGCGTTCGGTGATACAGAAGGCGGCAGCTGCAGAACCGGAATATGATTTTACCGCGGATGACGGTATCAGGCATACTATCCGGGTGATTGATGATACAACAATGCAGCAGAAACTTATAGAATCCATGGTTTCACGTGATTTGTATATTGCCGACGGTCATCACCGGGCGGCTTCTGCAGTGAAAGTGGGACAGAAACGCAGAAACGAGGGAATGAAAAACGGGGAGCACAACCATTTCCTTGCAGTGTTGTTTCCCCATGATGAATTGCGTATTTTAGCCTATAACAGGGTAGTGGGTGACCTGAACGGTATGTCCGTTGATGAATTCATTGAAAAACTGGGTAACGAGTTTGACGTGGAAAAGTCAACGGTAAAGGTGCCCGGACAGAAACACCAGGTATGCATGTTCCTGGATGGCAGCTGGTATACCCTCAACTATAAAGGCGAGGTTCCTGCTGATCCGGTGGGAAGCCTTGATGTGAAAATTCTGCAGGACAGGGTGCTTTCGGCACTCCTTGGTATTGAAAATCCCAGGAAAGACAGCAGAATCAATTTCGTTGGGGGCATACGGGGCACATCTGAGCTGGAAAAACTGGTTAACGATGGAAAGTACCAGGTGGCTTTTTCCATGTATCCCACATCCGTAGAAGACCTCATTAATGTTTCGGACACGGGAAATATCATGCCCCCCAAATCAACATGGTTTGAGCCCAAGCTTCGAAGCGGTTTGATCGTTCACTTGCTGGATTGATTTCAAAACTGGAAGGGGATGTGGAGACGAGGAGAATCGAACTCCTGACCTCTTGAATGCCATTCAAGCGCTCTCCCAACTGAGCTACGCCCCCGTTGCCAATAAGCTAATAAAACCTGGCCATGTTTTGTCAACACCATTTTTGATTTTTTTTCTCACCACAGAGGTACAGAGGTACAGAGAAAGGATTAGTATTTTTTTACCGCAAAGGCGCAAAGGGCGCAGAGAAGGGCAAAGAGCAAATATTTAAAAAAATATAATATCTTTTTTCTTTTCTTCTCTTTGCGCCCTTCGCGTACTTCGCGACTTTGCGGTAATCCTTGTAGATACTAACTCTGTACCTCTGTGACTCTGTGGTGAATATTTTTAAACTGTGATTATCATTTTATAGTTGCAATCATTAACACATCTGTGGTACACATGTATAGTTATACCCAAAAGGAGTCTCTCACATGGAAAGGGAAATAGAGAACCTGAAGGAAGAGAACGCCAGGTTGCGGAAAGAAGTAGAGCAGCTTCGAAAAATGGTGTCCGGTTATGAGAATGTGCTTAAGTTAAATGAGAAAGAACTTGAAAATGCCAATGAAATAATAAGTATGTATGATAATATCGTTGAATTTGCCCGAACCGAGTTGAAAATGGTAACCGAGACCGCGAAAGCCCAGGAGAACGCTTCCCAGCTTAGCCGGGTGGAGTTAATGGAGGCATTTGAAAAAATTCGGATGCTTGAAGAACAGAACAGGAAATTGCGGGAAGAACGTGATAACTGTCAAGATCAATGATGCTGGAGAATATAGCGGACAATGCTTTTTACTTACGCAATAATTTTTCTCTTTATAATAATCCTGGTTATATTTTCCCTTTACCTCGTTAATATTTATGTATTTCCCAGAAAACTGGAAGAAATAGAAAAATTAATTGAGGGAGGGCAGATAAAACTTGCCATCAGGAAACTTGGTGAGATACTGGAAAAAGATGACAGAAATGGTTACGCCCATTATCTACTGGCAGAAGCATACCTGAAAGAAAATAATATTCAGTTTGCCATCCTGGAGTTTCGGCAGGTATTAAAACTCGGTAAATTTGACGATAATGTCCGCGAAGTGGAAGTTCGTTCCCGGCTGGCCAAAATTTACCGGGAGCGTAATGCCAACGAAGAAGCAAAAAAAGAATATCTTATCCTAACCAAGCTGGATCCGTCAAATTATGAGAACTATTATCATCTTGGTGTTCTTTTCTTTAACAACGGTCAGTTTGATAAGGCAATTCCATACTTCAAGAAAAGTATAGCCAGCAATAACCGGCATGACATGTCCCATTATTATCTCGGCCAGGTGCATTATCGAACAGGAAATTTTAGTGATGCCAAGCAATCATTTATCGATGCCCTTAAAATCGACCAGGGAAACTATAAGGCACATTATTTTCTGGGTCTTGTGTTGCGCCAGATGGGGGATTATGAATGGGCAATAAAAGAATTTGAGATATCTCAGAAAAGTGATGACCTGAAGGTAAAGAGCTTCCTGGCAAAGGGTACATGTTATATCGAACGCGAACAGCTTCCAAAGGCTGTTATTGAATTTGAGCGGGGATTGAAATTTGCCAAGCGTGGGAGCGATACCGAGATGAACCTGCGGTATTTTCTTGCAGAAGCCCAGGAGCGAATGCGTGATCTTCATTCTGCAATAAATAACTGGGAAAAGATAGTACAGGTTAATCCCAACTTCAGGGACGTTCAGGAAAAATTGAAATCATATGCCGAATTCAGGCAGGATGACAGGATAAAAGACTTCATGATTGCCGGCCTGGCGCAGTTTGAACATACATGCAGAAAAGTGGTCGAGGTAATGGGGCATAATATCATGGACGTGGATATCATGAGTGATACAGATATTGAGATGCTAGTGACTGAGACCGAAGGTAAATGGAGAAATACAAGGCGTTCAAATAAGATTATACGCATACTTCGTACTACCGATACAATAAATGATAAACTGTTACGGCAGCTTCACGAAAAGATGAAACCTAAAAACGCCAACAGGGTTGTAATAATATCAACAGGAGATTATTCACAGTCAGCCATGGATTTCTCTAATACAAGGCCTATTGAGTTAATAGGAAAAGGTGAACTTGTTAAGTTGTTACGACAGGTAAAATAATGCATTTCTTGTATGATTAATCTAACGTATATACTTCATTCCATACCGTTCTTTCGTCATTTCAGTGATGATGAACTGGCACGTCTTTGTCAATCTGCTACCATAAGTGAACTGAAGAAAGGACAGGTTCGTGCCATCAGGGGTGTAAACACACTGAATGTAGTTTCTGAAGGATTTCTGGAATTTGATGCCCTTGGTAAAAACGAACTGGTCTACCTGGCGAGGGGTTCCTTTTTCGGGCAGATTCCATTTATCACCGAACAGATGACCGGCAGCGTTAAGGCACTTTCAGATTCATACCTGGTTATTATTAATAACGAGTTACTATACAGCCTTCTTCTCAGCAGTTTTAAGGCGTTACGCGGGTATATCAGGGGTATACAGCGAACAGGGTTGAATCCTTCTGAAACGGGTACGCAGTTTACAAGCCATAATACCCGGATAATAACAGTATATGGTAATAGCCGAAAATCGGGCACATCAACGGTGAGCGCGTACATGGCAGTTGCCCTGTCTGGTTATGGAAAAACCATCGTGCTTGATGCTTCGTACTCGGGGAAATCTCTTTTCGACCTGTTTGCCAGGCAGTTGCTTCCACCCCTTGCCCAGAAATCGACTAATGATGCCAAGGGGGAAACCTTCATCAGGGAAAGGCTGCAACCGGTATCTGACAACCTGCATCTACTTAACGTGGCATTCGGGTCAAAAGTGCGGATAGACCCTGAAATATTATCCCCGGTTATTTTTTTTCTATCGAGAAGTTTTAATTATATAATCATAGATTGCGGGGGATCGGATGAAGCATTGAGAGATGAAATATTCGCTCTCTCGGATTTCATTCTGCCTGTCATAAAAAAGCGAAGGGAACGTGAAACCCTGTATCCGATGGTAGATGCAAATCTTCATGAAGGCCAGAGGGTGTATTATTTATTAAACGGATATCATGCCAGGGATACACGTTCCTTCAGTGGTGGATACGTAATGGAAGACCTGGAGTTAAAGCAGGAGAAAGACCTGTTACCAATATTGAACAGGCGATGCGAGGACAGGGTATCGTGGGATATCATCGAGTCCCTGGTAAAAAAGACCAGGGGGCTGGTTCTTGAGTCGGGCTTGTATGAATCGGTAGCGTATGGCGGTGTGCTGGCCGCGGTTCAAAATTCAGAATTGGAACTAGATCTTCTTTATACCTCTTCATACAGCTTTTTGGCGGCCGCTGCTTTTGTAACATCCGGAAGTATCAGTGATTATCGGAAAAAGATGGAAACCCTCTTCTCATTGGAAAAAATAAATACTCTAATGGATGTAACTTTCCCCGATGAATTTATATTTAAGAACAATAAACTTGAATCACTTGGTGATGATATCGCCGGTGACAAGCGGGTTGAGATGTTCAACCCGCTGCCCTGTGCCCTTGTTGTGCATGGAGAGGGTGAGAAAAGGCGAATGATGAGTACAGGTTACCTGAAAAACAGTGTGGCTGCCGCGTGTTCGCTGTTTCCCGTGTTTGAATCTGTTCCTGTTGGTGGAGTTCCTGTCCATTCGGGATACCCCCTGCATCATGTGCGATGTGAGGATATTCTCAGAACATGTATAGACGAGATTATACATGTTTCAATTGACAACAGGTTGGATTACAGGATTAAGGATAGAAAAATGCTGGGGTTTTACAAATTGTTTTCTGAAGCCCAGCGTAAAATTTTCGAGACAAGAGACCAGTCAGGTATACTGGCAGATCATCACTTGAGAATTCCGATTGACAGGGAAAGTGATAAAGTAGAAAAAATCATTGGCCAGTCAGAACGGATAATGGCCGAAACGTTACCTGCCATTTTGTAATTGGCATTTAAAAATACTATTGAGGGGGATTATTCATGAGGTCTCGGTCAACCAACGTGCTGCAGGGTATCATATTACTTACAGGACTTGTGTACATGATTACAGGAATACTATTCGCGCTTTCACCGCAATTATTCGGTACTTTATTTGGCGTACAGGTGACCGTAGACTGGTATGAAAGTATAAAGTTTGACACGTTTATCGCCCCGCTGTACCATTTTTCCAGGGCTTTTGCGGTTATGGTTGCTGTTACGGGTTTTGCCATGATATTACCCCTTTTCGATCCCCTTCGATACCGGGGTCTTGTATATTGTACAGGTGTTATTTTCCCACTTGTGTCTTCACTACTGCTCCTGGTAAACGGGTTGAAGTACCAGCATACAATTCTTGTTGCAATGGGTAGTGTCTTTGGTATTTTGTGCATTCTGACCCTTGCAGGGCTTATGATGACACATGGCAAAGCAAAAATGGGTGAAGAGTAGGGTTAAATAATAAACGAGATTTTTAATAAATAACTT
This sequence comes from Spirochaetota bacterium, assembly GCA_018399855.1. Taxonomy (GTDB): domain Bacteria; phylum Spirochaetota; class UBA4802; order UBA4802; family UB4802; genus M55B154. Next base: position 472 of record JAGYNX010000066.1, on the reverse strand, counting down.
GCACAAATAGTAGCCGTGCTATAGTATACCTGCTCAGAATCATTGCAGTCGGTTATACAGGCAAATATTTTGATATTATTAAATTAAATATAGCCATTATCATATTACCAGGAGGAATCTGATGGATATGCAGACAAAAAGAGAAGGTGATGTCATTGTAATATATTTGAAAGGGAGACTTGATGTGCACCTTTCGGCTGATATTGAAAAAGAGATAAACCGTATAATCAAGGATGAGCCACAGGTGCATCTTTTGCTAAATCTTGAGGATGTGGAATACATGAGCAGTTCAGGACTCAGAATTTTTGTTTCCACCATGCGTATTTTGAAAGAATCACAGAGAAAACTGAAACTCTGTAATATGAACAATGCGGTTAAAAAGATATTTGAAGTAGTTGAACTCATGGATATGTTTGAGATCTATGATTCGGAAGAAGAAGCCCTTAAGTCATTTCAATAATGAACATCAAGA
>JAGYNX010000065.1 GCA_018399855.1 Spirochaetota bacterium | reverse complement strand
GATGCAACTTCTTTTGCCGCTTTACACAGCTCCAGCGTACCTTCGCTTATTTCACCATTTCTATGATCAGCTATTACTAATAACTTTGCCATTTTGTACCCCCCTTTTACAGCACTTTCGCTTCAGTTTTAAGCTTTTCAACCAGCTTTGCAGCCGCTGCCGGAGCATCGCCCTCAATAATTTCAGCCATGTGCTCAGCAACAGGGAAGAACATCTTCATGAACTGTGTCTTCGAGCCCGCTTCACCAACATTTGACGCACCAAGGTCGGCTGCTGTTTTCACATCAAGTTTTTTCTTCTTGGCTTTCATAATACCAGGAAGTGTCGGATACCTCGGCTGGTTGATGCCAGACTGGATTGTGAGCACGGCTGGCATTGGCATATCTGATACTTCGTTCAATCCGCCTTCGAGCTCACGGTTTACCGTAAGTGACTTCTGATCATCACCAACTTCAATCTTTACACAGTTTGTACAGTGCGGCACGCCCATCATGTCGGCTATCATTGCGCCTGTAACCGCAGCCTGATCGTCTTCTGCCTGTACACCACTGAGTACCAGATCAACATCACCAAGGCTGTCTACTGCCTTGTAAAGGGCTTCAGCAATTACAAAGTTGTCACCCGCATCAACCTGTTCGTCCTTAATGTGCACACCCCAGTCGCCTCCCATGGCGAACGCCTGACGAATCTCTTTTGTTATTCTGTCTGGACCGGAAGAAACTATAATAACTTCTCCACCATACTTTTCCTTGAGCTGCAGTGCTGCTTCCACCGCGTACTCATCGAAATCGTTCATCTTGAACGCGATCTGGGATTCGTCGACTTTACTGTCATCAATAATCTTGAACTTAGATTCCATATCCGGAACCTGCTTAACTAAGACAGCTATCTTCATTGTCCCACTCCCTTCTATAAAATTTTACATAAAAAACACGAAAATATTATGATACATGTGGCACAATGGTAATATTTGTCCATTTTATGTCAAGAGATATTAGATAATTAATACCCCGGTAACTGCATTAACCCTGCGGTCTTATACCTGAAAAGATTGCGATTAAAACTTATTTTACGGGTACCTGGCAAGCTTCTGCTGCAACTTATTCATAAGGTTGCTTTTACTTTTCTCCGGGTAGAGATTAACCATTTCTTTGGGATCTTTTTTCAAGTCAAACAGCCACGGGTCCCTGCCCCGTTCAAACTCCACGTATTTATACCGATCGGTACGCACACCCCTGTACGACGGGGTGTTTTCCGGGTAGTAACGCCAGAACTCCAGCAGAAAGTCATTTCGTGTCTTCGCACGTGGATTTCGTATGGCCGGTGCAATGCTTATACCATCCATGTCAGCCGGTGCTCTGACCCCTGCCAGGTCAAGCAGTGTTGGGGCAATATCGATATTCAGCACCATCTGTTTGCGTTTTTTGCCGGGGTCTTTTGCCATGCCCGGTGTCCGCACGATAAAGGGCAACCGAATGGACTCCTCGTAGGGTTCCCGTATACCGTGACAGTCGTGGGTACCCCACTGCATCCCGTTGTCACCCATGTAGATGACGATGGTATTATCGCTAAGCCCGTTCCGGTCAAGGTAATCCAATATATTCACGATGTCCCTGTCCATGGCGGTGAGGGTCTCGCAGTAGCCCCGGTACTGGTCATAGTAGGATCCCATCATCACGCCCTGGAACACGTTCTGGTTTGTCTTCCCGTACCAGAGGGGATCCACGTGTGGCGGCAGCACTTCGGTCACGTCCGCCTCATCGTACATGCCCGATATACCTTCAGGTGCCTGGAAGGGGGGATGCCCTGGCCTGTGGGAGAGGTACACGCAGAAAGGCCTGTCACCGTCCTTCGGGTTATTCTTCTCTATGAACTCGATGGCGTAATCGGTTACTTCTTCAGTTATGTAGGGCTTTCGTGAAGGAACTTCCTTCCCGTTCACCAGCATGGGAGTGTTAAAATATGCCCCCTGCCCTTCACGGTAGGTGTAGGTGACAAAAAGATCAAGAAAGGGAAGCTCGGGCAGCTTGCCCGGCATGTGCCATTTGCCTATGAAGGCGGTGGCATACCCTGCCCTGCTGAGATGTTCCATGAAGGTGGTTTCCCTGTCCGTCCACGGGGTATGATTGTTCAGCACCCCGTGCCTGTGGGCGTACATGCCTGTAAGAATGCTTGCCCGTGACGGACTGCAAAGGGACGTTGTATTGAAGGCCCGCTCGAACATCACCCCCTCCCGGGCAAGGCGATCCATACCCGGCGTCTTTATAAAGGGGTGGCCGGCGCAACCCATGGTTTGGGCATTATGATTATCCCCAAGTATGAACAGTAAATTGGGTTTCCCTTTCAGGGCGGACGGGGACGCGAATGCCCGTGCCGAACCCGTCCCCAGCACATCGATCAGGTTGCCGGTTATTCCACCGCCTGCAACACCACTCAAACCCGCGCCAAGTGCCGCTCCTGTCACCTTGAGAATGGTTCTCCTGCTCATCTTGTCCGACAGGTTATATTCATTGAACTTATTCTTCATGATCATTCCTCCTTTCCCTATACTCCGCTTCCGAAGAGCAAGCGGTACCCTTCAAGGAAGATGACGTAAAGATTCTCTCCCTTGCCCCAGGCGTACATAAGCACGAAAATGACAAGTCCTGCCACAATTACCAGTAAGGGGATCATTTTGCCGCCTGTCTGTTCACCACTCTTCATTTTCTTTTTCCGTACAATAAGGGATGCTGCCCCCATCTCAATGGCCATGAAAATCACCAGCCAGATATGCAGGGGGCTTACATACCAGTACAGGCATTCTATGAATGGATGTGATTCAAGAAGAACCAGCACCTCCTTGGTCATCCAGATAAATGGAGTAATGAAAGATGCCAGGATGCTTTCTCCCAGTGTGGCGCCTCTCATCTGGCTGGAAGTAAAAACATACAGGGTGCCAAAAGCAATTGCCACGAAGTAGAGGGCTCCCGATACAGCAGCTACAACCTGGTGAAGGGCATAGTGTTCAATTTCACGAGACCCGAAATAGCCGGCATAGCCGATCATGGCAAGCAGCAGTACCGGAACTACAGGTATCAAGAAACGGTTCATGAAGGAATTTTTGGTCATGCGAACCTCCGTAATATGTAATAAATAATACGTCAGGCTTACTATGCAATGGCAGGTAAAAAGTATTTAAACAGAAATATTTGATTAAGTCATCAATAATTTTTGAAACCCTGCAATTACTGTATTTAATGTATCGTATTTCATATATCGTTTTTTTCGATATATGAAATTAATTATATTAATATTGACAAATCCTGCCCCAATACTAACGTTTCCATATGCAAATATACTATGCAAGGAGAATAACTAATGGCAGAAGATTACAAACCGATGTGGCAGGAACTGGGACTTGACATTGAGAAGCATGACGCGCTACTTGAAGCGGTGGGACAAATGTATGGTGAGAATTTTCTCAGCCAGGAAAACCGCCCTAAGGGCATGGAATACTTTGATTTTGTTGTAAGTGAAATACATGGCCTCAGGATCAAGGAACTTGTGGATGCAAGAAAAGCGGGAAGAACGGTTATCGGCTCTTTCTGTGTATATGTTCCAGAAGAATTGATACTGGCAATCGACGGTATTTCAGTTGGGTTATGCGCGGGTGCTGAATTTGCCTTTGATATGGCCGAAAACTATGTACCCCGAAACACGTGTTCACTCATTAAATCGGCTCTTGGATTCAAGCTGGCAAAGGTATGCCCCTACCTTGAATCAAGCGACCTGGTAGTTGGTGAAAACACCTGTGATGGAAAGAAAAAATCCCATGAGCACTGGCAATCTATTATTGATAACCTTTATGTTATGGACCTTCCCCAGGTTAAAAATGATAACGGCAGGAGAATGCTTTTAGAGGAATATACCCGCTTTGCAGCAAAACTTGAAGAACTTTCAGGAAAAAAAATTGAAGCGGGCAAATTGCAGGAAAGCATTGCAATTGTAAACAAAAAACGTAAGGCTATGAACAGGATATACGCGCTGCGTAATGCTGATCCTGCACCCATCTCTGGTCTTGACGCACTTCTGATCAGCCAGGTATTCTTTTACGATGACCCCGTTCGATTTACCGATTCTGTTAATGCCATCGCAGACGAGCTTGAAGAGCGAATCAAAAACAAGCAGGGTGCCGCCGCTGCCGGTACTCCCCGGCTAATGGTTGCCGGCTGCCCCATGGCTGTTCCGAACTGGAAATTACCCGCCATAATTGAAGACTCTAACGCGGTTGTTGTTGGTGAAGAATTATGCACCGGCGAAAGAGGCCACGAGTATCTCACTGATGAGAATGGCTCCAGTGTTGATGAAATGATGGGAAACATTGTAGACCGTTACATGAAAATCCACTGCGCTGTTTTTACCCCCAACACAGAACGGCTTGAAAAGATCAGGGACATGCATGATCGCTATAATGCCGACGGTATTGTGCTCTACAACCTGCAGTTCTGCCAGCCTTACCAGATTGAGAGCGGGTTAATCGTTGATGATTTGAAAAAGTCAGGTATTCCGGTGCTGCAAATCGACACAGACTATAGCCAGGAAGACGCCGGTCAATTGCAAACCCGGGTTGAAGCCTTCGTGGAAAGCATGAAAGGTTGATTTCCCCTTAAATATTTCATATTTGCCACTTTGGATTATATATTCACTGTGGCAAATAAAACATCTCTTACATAAAAATTTATTGAATTTTTATCGGTTGGCGCAATTATTGTCATATATGTATGTATGAAAATACACCGCCAGCTTAGCTCAGTCGGTAGAGCAGCTCACTCGTAATGAGCAGGCAGCGGGTTCGAATCCCGCAGCTGGCTAATATTGGCCCATGTTGCATTGTGTTGCTCAACATGGGCTTTTTGTTTGTTCAGGGTGATGTTTACTCTATCTCATTCTCCTTGCCTCCTGTGTTATTTACAGGCGACAACTTTCCTGATTATGGGGGTTATCCAGGATCATACGATGAAAGTTCCTTTTGGAGAATTCTCCGTAACAATCCCTGAACCGTCTGCGTTTTTGATCCATAAATTTCATCTAAGCTCCAAAAGAGTCGATGAAGCTAAAAGAATTAAGGATATCGAGACTGCTGTAGAACTGGGAGAATTCTTAATCAATATATGTGAACATACCGTGAAGATGAGAACAATACTGAACGGTTTACCTGCTAGATGGGTAAAAGATATAAAATCTGTAATTGAGAAGAATTCCCCAAAAATTTATCATACCATGTACCGCGAGTAACTTAACGTATAAATCATGTTTTCATCATCTACTAAATAAATCGCCCCTACGAGTGTTAATAAACCAGCCTATATATAGCTAGAGACAAAAAATTAGAGACATGATACCTTCACATCATGAAGCCCTGTTTTTCTCTATCATCTTACCGGTGACGTATTTATGTATCAAACTGGATATGAGCGTCTGGTATGGAATCCCTTCTTCAATCGCGATATTTTGAATGGATTCCAGGTCTTTTTGGGATATTCTTATGTTTATTCTTTTATCCTTTTTAAGCGTTGACCGGGCATATTCAGCGTATCTCTGTTTCTCTTTTTCCAATTCGGCAACAGATTCCCATTCACCTCTTTCATATGATTCAAGTATGTCTTTTTCTTCTTCATCAAGGTTGTATTTTTGCGCCATTATCTTACCTCCCCAGGTAATCCCGTGTAGCCTTTCTACTGGGTATTATTGTTTTCAAAAATAACTCATTTTCAGTTTCAACAAAAGGAACCATGTACACGTAACCCTCAATCGCTATCACAAATATCTTCTGTCCTGCATACTTTTCCCTGTTTGGATGATCTACTATATCGATTATTTCCTCGTTTTCAATATAACTGACCACCACTTCAAAGGAAATACCTCGTTTAGCGATTAGATGTCTGTTCTTTTCCTGGTTCCAGTTAAAACTCTTCATAAAATATAATACTACAACGTGTGCCTTTCGTCAACAGTATTTTCAAGTTTCTTTGGTTTTAACGCCTTACACAGAGCCACAGTTACTCTGCTTCGCTCGATAACCGACACGGATATCTCGGAGGCTATTTCTTATTTTCAGCTTCTTCAGGCATTCTATCATTTATCTTTCATATTGTTTCGTTGAGGAATAATATATTAATGAACGTCATGGAGGAGAGGTCTGCCATGTCTACCACGATCCGAATGGCAGCGCCGCTCACCATTTCGAAGGGGTTTTCACGGTCCCACCACCCGGCGTGAATTGTGAGGCCGTCCCCGTCGTAGGTATAGGGCCCCAGGTTAAGAAATGGCAACACGCCGCCAAGGGGATGCCGAATGGTCATCCTGTGTACCTTTCCCCATGACCAGCTGTCAGTGTTGTCCCCGTAGCGGTTTTCAAGTTCATCCACGGCGTTCTGCATGCTCAACCTGATCATGTCGTCCCGGGACTCACGGCGATCTTTGCTTGCAACGTCGTCCCAGAACAGGTGCGTGGGATTATCCAGGTAGCGTATGAGCCACTGTACCGGTATGGTCGGGAATGAAAAGGCGAAAAAATACCTGGAACGCCACCATGCCCGCAATGACGAGTAGTACCACCGTTATGGCAATAAGCCCTGTTACCGGTCCCATTTTTGCGGGACCTTTCTTATCTTCGATATATCGTACCCCAGGCTGGAAATTCGATCAAGGATGATACGGTAATCCTCATCCGGGATTGCAGGGGTGCGTGCCATGATCCAGAGATAATCCATGTTGCTCCTGCCGATTACGGTATGGGTATAATCTTCATTGAGATACACGATGAGGTATTCCGCCTTGAACGGCCAGATAAACTGCATACCCCAGTGGGCGTTGGTCTTACGGTTACGGATAAACCCCCGGGGATTATAGGTCTTTTTGGGGCCGTCAAATCCCCCTTTTTGAAAAATGAACGTGGTGTCGATGGTACCGTCTTCATCAAGACGGTATATCTCGACAGCATTATAGGCCTCTTCCTCTATAAAGGTGGGGATGTTGCCGATAACATACCACTTCCCCATAAACCTTTCCAGGTCGACCCGGTCGACGGTCTTCATGGATGGCGTTGACGAACAGGCGGTGATCATAATCATGACTGTAAAGACCAGAACATATCGCATGGCTCCACCTCTTGTTTTAAATCAGGCCGCAGATGCGCGGCATTGACAATAACAATACCTGCCATACCCCATCATGTCCAGCAAATAACAGGATAGTTCAACCTGTTGCACCATACCTGCCCTTCCTCACCGGGCCATCACGCAATGGTCACGTCCTTACTAAGGTACACATCCTGAATGGCCTGCAGCACCTCGATGCCTTCTTTCATGGGACGCTGGAAGGCTTTCCTGCCGGAGATGAGGCCCATGCCGCCGGCACGCTTGTTGATGACGGCAGTGCGGACGGCTGCTTCGAGGTCACCCTTTCCCTTTGACGCACCGCCGGAATTGATGAGGCCTGACCGTCCTGCAAAATTGCAGATTACCTGATTATGTTTATTTTTTATTAAGAATTGATCGGACATATTCCCATGGACCACCAGGTAGCCAGGTATATTCAAATGCGGCACCTTGATGTATTGAACGCAACACAGGTGATATAAAGATTTCTATATCATCAATAACTTGCCTGAAGGATAAATGCTCTTTCTGACCAAAGGTTTTAAAAATGAATGCCTTCCACTGAGCAGCCTTCTGTGAATCTTCGCGAAATTTTTCATTGAAAATTACAGGATCATCAGAAACATCAGTAGACCTGTTTAAAAAAGTCGATTTGATTGCTCGTGATAATGTAATTCCATCGAAGGAAAATATTTTAGACAACTGACGTATATCATAAAAATCCTTCATCCTGCTATTCATAACTCCCAGCTTTACCATGGCCTGCAGCTTTTCAGAGATTGTACTTTCAATACTATAGCCATTGAATACAGGAATTGGGAAATTAAGAATCACCGGATATTCAATTTTTTTAGCCTCAGGAACAACGATATCCCCGAATCCTATGTCAACCTGAATTATTACATGAGCATTACCCATGAACCCATCCAAACGAGTCCTGACTCCTTCATATTCTGCATCTTCTGTAATACGAGTTAAAGAAATACTTGATGAATCGAAAAGGACTCCGTCGGGTTTAACCGGGATTTCACATATCTCACGAATTATGCTTCTAATATTATCAATATTATTATCGACTTTCCCCAGAAAATCAATATCACGAGTAGGCCTTGTACTCTGGCCAGATAAATCCCAGACAAGAAACATCAACGCACCCTTTAGAATGAATCTATCAGCATATGTACTCTTAGATAAACGATAAAGGAATCGTTCCATACAATAGTACTGTAAAAGCTCATTAAAAGGACGCTTTTTCTCTTTTGCAATATTGAGCAGTCTCTGATGTACTGATTTTGCTATATTACTATTTCCTGCTGACATTATATCAACACCTGAACATAGGGCCTCATGACGTTCTCTACCCTGCAGATATTCGCGTAATACATCAACATATTAATGTTCATTGAACCGCGCTCTTTGTACATTTTCAGAGCATCCAACGCGGTATCCAGGCCAATTTTATTTCTGAATTTGAAACAGTCAGCGATAGTTTTTTCAGCACAATATACCTTTACCGGGTAGTTATCAATTTGTATGGTTTCTGCTCCCTCCGTAAAAGAATCATCGCTGAATCTGAACACATATACAGGTGGATATTCTATTCGAGGCTGCTCAGCACCACGGGGGATCGCAACATATACTGCATGGGGAATTTGCACAGTAAGATTGTGAAGCTCAAGTGCTGATATCAGACAAATAACCCCATTTGATATACTGATCGATACCGTGACCACATCTGGCTTTGTCAATGGTTCACTTTCATTAAGCCTGTATACACCCCGTCTAATCCTTACCAGAATTCCTTTATCTCTCAATTCATATAGTGTTGACGGATGGATGCTTTCATTGATTGCGTCAGCTGTTCGCATCATCCCACCATGATCTCTGAATATTTCAATAGCACGTTGAAACCGGTTATTCTCTTGTTTACCTGCACCCATTTTTGCGGACTCGATATTGAATCCGATTGACC
>JAGYNX010000641.1 GCA_018399855.1 Spirochaetota bacterium | reverse complement strand
AGGGAAAACAGTGGGGCATGTTTTGAAGAATTTACAGGGTGAATATCCCAAACTGGAAAATATATTTGACTCGCTACTGGCAGCGGTTAACGAGGAGTACGCAGAGCATAACCATGAACTGAAAGACGGTGATGTCCTTGCGATTTTTCCTCCCGTGAGTGGCGGGTAGGAGGCAACATGGTATACTGCAGGTTCCAGGAAGCCCCTATCGATATAGATGAAATCACCCAAAAGGTTGGAAAAGAATCAGACGGTGCTGTTGTTATATTCACCGGCCAGGCCAGGAATAAAACCGGCGAAAAAGAGGTAACCCACCTTGAGTACCAGTTGTACCAGGAGATGGCAGAAAAGGAATTGGAAAAGATCCTTCGTGATGCATCCGCTAAATGGAATCTAACTGATTGTGCAGCAATTCACAGGTATGGAACAGTATTGCCAGGCCAGGTTAGTATCATTATAGGAGTATCCTCACCTCACCGTGATGAAGCATACAAGGCGTCACGGTATATCATAGATACAATTAAAAAAACCGTTCCGGTTTGGAAAAAAGAGTTTTACAGGGATGGTTCAAGCTGGATTACTAAAGGTAGTTAGCCTTGTTTTTCAGTACTTCGTTAAGAATCTTCTCAGCATTACTGTTAAAGTGTACAGCCTGTGTCTGTGAGACACGTATACCGTCGTCGTTTTCCAGCATTTCTTTAAATGTTCTGGCGTTGTGCAATATATCTACAATATCAAGCTCGGTCCACCCGTTAGGAGAGTAATATTCTTCTACCAGTTCAAGTATTTTGTTATGATCATCTGAATCCTGACCATCATCAATAAGAAGTATCCGCACCGCGTAAAACATGGATAAATATGAATAAATGATGGAATCGTTGTATAGTTCTTTCTCAAGCATCAGAGAAGATATCTTTAATTTCTCCCTGCTTTGCTCAACCCTGAAATTCTTTTTCTTTTCAGTATCTACATTCATCATATCTCAATTATTCCCTGTGTTGGCTTTGCA
>JAGYNX010000640.1 GCA_018399855.1 Spirochaetota bacterium | reverse complement strand
ATATCCTCAACAGATGCTGATGGCAGCGTTAATCCTTTTAACCTTTTAATTGTGCCCTATGATGATGATAGTGTTAATCCATTAGGTATAATACCATTCTGGCAGGAGTATTCGGGTGCTGATATTGATATATACTTTGAAAATATTGATCAGGATGGGAACTACTGAAATTAGCACAATAGAATCCTGTAATTATTACAACCATGTAAAATCATACAATAATGTATCACCCAACCTCTCATTTATACTTGCCACCCCCCACCCCCTGCTATACTTTTAATACACCGTAAGCCGCCTGGATTTGCGGGCGACATTATACGTATACCATAAAGAAAGGAAAACCATGAAAGATATAACCGACCAGTACGGGCTGTACAAGAAAGAATACGAGCACGATTCCTGTGGCATAGGTTTTGTGGCGCATATAAAGGGAGATAAATCCCATGACATAGTGAGCCGTGGACTTGAAGTACTGCGGCGCATGGAGCACAGGGGAGCCGAAGGAGCCGACAACAAGACGGGGGACGGCTCCGGAATCATGGTGCAGGTACCCCACGACTTCTTCGCCGAAGAGGTAAAAGGACTACCTGCTGCGGGAGAGTACGCCGTGGGCATGGTGTTTCTACCGGTGCGGGAGGATGAGGCCGTGCATTGTGTAAAGGCACTGGAAGAGGTGATAGACAGGAAAGGCCTGAAGCTCATCGGCTGGAGAGACGTTCCCGTTGATAATTCAGATATCGGCAGTATCGCGAAGGGGTCAGAACCCCTCATCAGGCAGGTCTTCGTTGAGAAAACCGTTGATGGTGACGAGGCCTTTGAACGAAAACTTTACATGGTAAGAAAGACCGTGGAGCGCGAGATACGGGAATCTGACCTGAAAGAGAAGGATTACTTCTATATACTGTCCCTTTCAAGCCGCACCATGGTGTACAAGGGCATGCTTACCCCCTCGCAGGTGGGCGGCTTTTATGCCGACCTTGAAGATGAGCGCTTTACGAGTGCCATAGCCCTGGT
>JAGYNX010000064.1 GCA_018399855.1 Spirochaetota bacterium | reverse complement strand
CAAGGGGGTCAGAGCCTCTACTGAGCCTCCACTTTGCTGCAGCATTGAACTTAATAATAAAATATGAATACATTTCAACATAAAAATGGTTTTCTTATTGCCATAATGCTTTAATTTTTATACCTTAGCATTAAAGAGTAAATATACAATTTTCACTTTCCCATGTGGAAAACTTGTGAAACATTAATTAACAGTTGATGAACAATAACATATGATATACCATATACCTGTGAGCAAATACCATGGCAGATAGTAACGAAACTAAAAAATCAATCACACAGGTAAGAATTCCTACCCGTACCCTGCGTCCGGGAAACAGGTATTCCCATAATGTGTACGATGAATACGGGAACAGGATACTTGACGCACATACCCCTATTACCCAGACATTGATCAACCACCTGCTTTCAAATGATATAGAAGCACTGTACTATGACCCTGCCAGTGCCACGAGGAAGAAGGATAACGAAGGTGATGTAGATACCGGGAAACCGGTAATCAGTGAGAACACCCATGAAGAGGTGGTAGATCATACACGCTCATTGTTTGACGAAATCCGTACGAACCTGAATATATCACCAGCCATAGCAATTTCAAAAGACCATGTGTATTCCACACGTTCCATGATTGATTCACTACTTGGGGAAATTGACGAAAACGAGGATGGGGTTTTCTCTGCCATGACAAAACTGAAAACCCTTGATGATTTTTATTACGTACATTCAACCAACGTATCAGTACTCGGGGCCCTTCTGGGAACAAAGCTTGAACTTCAGCAAGACGTGAGAACTGCCATGGGAGTTGGAGGATTGTTCCATGATATCGGCATGACATCAGTCTCAAAAGATATTTTGCACAAACTGAAAAAAACCCAGGAAGAAATCAACAAGATAAACCTGCACCCACATGTTGGATACAAACTCGTAGAAAAACATCAGTACATGCATGAACTGGAGAAAAGAATAATTCTTCTGCATCATGAAAAGGCAGATGGAAGGGGATTTCCCTACGGGTTTGAGATGGACCATTACAGGGATCAGGTCCCAAAAGAGGTACGCCTCATGTCATTGATCGACACCTATGTTTCACTGGTGTTCACCATGCCGGATTCGAAACCGATGAGCAGCCAGGTAGCCCTTCGTTCAATGCTTAACCTGGTATACGCTCCATATAAGAAGGTATTCAGGTTTTTACCGGAAGATTTCCGGGATTTTATAAGGGGACTGGGGTTTACAGTCAATAATGGTAAGTTTTTTTTATCCCGTGGAGACGTGGTAAGATTAAATACCGGCGAGGTGGCCCTGGTTGAAGAATTGAGCAAGTTGTCACCATTAAATCCAAGGGTTCGGATTGTAAAAAACAGTCAGCTTCAAAACCTTAAAAGAAATATATCAGTTGATATGCTGAAAGACTATGGCAGCTATATTTCAAATGTGTTTGAACGAAAAAAAAGCAGTGAAACCGAATAGATACTGATATATTCAATACTGACATGACAAGTGAAAATCATACCGAAATAATTGAACGAGTAAAGCAGAATAAAAAACTGTTTCAATCATTTAACTCCACCAAGTTGCAGCATTTATACGACTCCTTCGAGAAGAAAGAGGATAATCATATATTTGACCTTATCCCTTTTTTGCTTCATGTAAACCAGCCTGAATTTCCGGGGTACATAAAGACCGACATTATGCCATCTGGCATTTATGACTACAAACCCTCAACATCTACAATGAACTATATTCGGGCAAGACATCCATCTGTTGTTCTTCCCAGGGATAACATCAAACCATTTATACAAATGTTTGCCCTGATGGGAAGCGGTGGTACCATTGCCTTCAACAAGCAGTCGGACTTTGACTTCTGGGTATGCGCGGATACCAGCGAATACTCTCCCGAAGCCATTCGTAATTTCAGAGCTAAATGCAAACTGATAGAGAAATATTACGCCGAACATTACAACAAGGAAGTTCACTTCTTTCTCAATGACATTACCGATGTTCGAAACAATATATTTGATGACGAGGACGAAGAAGGTCTTTCCGGAATCTCACTTGGTTATCTTCTAAAAGAAGAATTTTTCAGAAGTTCCATCGTTGTACACGGCAAAATTCCTTTCTGGTGGGTTGTACCACCCAACTGCCCTGATGATATTTACGCGCAATGGCTGGATATCATGGAAAAAAATGGGTTTGAGAAGGACTATATTAACCTGGGAAATCTTTATTCAGCCAGAAAAAATGATTTTCTTATTGCCGCCCTCTTTCAGATCCTGAAATCACTTGGTAACCCGTTTAAATCCCTGATCAAGCTGGGACTGCTGGAACGGTACATCAATGATATCGATAGAAATCCATATATAAGCAACCAGATAAAGCGGGACGTTCAGGCAGGCAATATCACCACCAGCAATACCGACGCGTATATTGTCATGTTTAACCATGTGTATGATTATTACAACTCCATACGGGCGGACAAAACCGCTTCAAGTATAATGAAGACCTGTTTCTACCTGAAAATCGATCCAATGGTGTCATTATACTCAGGCAAACTCCAACAGGATCGTATCCCCGATCGTAGCAGGATAATGAACACCCTTGTGAAAGAATGGGGATGGTCTCAGGGCACCATAGAACGCATTGATGACTTTGAGAACTGGGATATCGAAGAAACCAGCAAACTTATGGTAAGTATCAAAAAGTATATACTTCAGGGATACAAGAATATTCTTGGAAACCTTGAGACCAGTGATACATCCACCAGGCTTCACCAGGATACCCTTAAAGGCATATCAAGAAAAATTTATTCTCATTTTGCCCCTGAAAAGCACAAGGTAGACAACACCCTGAATATTAAAGCATTTCAGGCTGAGAAGCTCCTCTCCATGGAATTTGTAAAAGACAAAGACGGTAAAGAATTCTGGATACTGGGAAAGACAAAAATCACCGGATCAGGTTCATACAGGTCAATCATGTATAAAACGGGTGATCTTCTCAGCCTCGTTGTCTGGGTCAGCCTGCACGGACTCTTTCAGAAAGATTATACCAGGCTGAATATACAGTCAGGATATTTCTCGATCAACCACAGTTTTATACAGGATCTTTTAACCAAGCTGAGTACAAGCTTTTCCATAAAGAATATTAATCTTCATAACCGTTATTTCTTACAGGAACCATTTCCCATGATGAGTCATGTCATCATCAATTTCTATTCAAAACAAAAGCCCGGCATTGATAATATCTTTTTCCTGTATCACAACAGCTGGGGAGAAACCAGGTTCGAAGAGTTACAAAGCGAATCTGATCTTCCGGGGCTTATCACAAATATCGTGAACGGTGGTCTAAAAACCGGAAATGATTACGACTCGTACAATCGTATAATTGCTTCTGACCCTTTCGCCTCTACAAGAGAATTCAGACGCCTTAAAACACTTTTCAGGGACATATACACCTTTTTTGTGAATGAACAGCATACTGCAAAAAAACGATATATCACTATGATTGGCGGGATGTATTACGTCTTTTCAAACAAAAAAGCAGAGAACAGCATCAGTGTTGGATATAAGCCATGTGAATCAGAGGTAAAACTTCTTTACAGCATAGCCTACAACAGGGGAATAAAGACTCATATTAAAATCGATGATTCGGTTCCTGAACTTAACTACCTGCGAACAATTATAGAAAATGATATTGAAAACGTTGTACAACTCTATTACCAGGTGGGCACAAAATATTGCTATTATTTTGTTTCTGATGAACGGGGATCATTGATCTTCTATCGTAAGAATGCCCGTTTCCATTCAGAATACCTTGGCAGGTTATACAATTTCGCAGAGGGCGTGGTACAGAAGGTAATAGAGAACAACCCGAACTCAATACTTGCCGGTGCAGAGACAAGAATCAAGCTTTACGAGATGAAAAGGGATATTCATCATAATGTTTCAATTGAGGAAATAAATCCTGAAATGGAAACGGCAGTATTTAAAACAAGAAAGTCAATGGTACCATTTAAGCTTTCACTTCATTTACTGGAAAACGGTGATTTTGGTTACCGCTTTACCCTCCCCGACGGTGGATATACCGATATATTTGACCGATCTGACGTAGTAGACGTGACAAAAGAGATTAAGGTTTTAATGGACAGCGTCAGGGGATACATATATTACCTGACCGATATAAACCTGTTATACGCCGAGCTGCCCATGTATAAACAGTTCACATCAATTTCATTCTCAGAAAAAAACCGTTTTGAACTGATGATAGAGAAAGGATTACAAAATCTCAATTAATAGGATCTGAAATATACGCATATACGTAAAAAAGGTGACGCGTTTTAACTTATTAACCTGGCGACCACCATGGTTCAACACGATCTCTCCCCTTATCCTTGGCACGGTACAGGGCCCTGTCAGCCCTGAAAATTATGAGTGCTGAATCAATGTCATTTGTGTCAACGTTTGCAACTCCAATACTGGCAGTGATTGTATAATTTTCATCACCTTCGAAAAAAACTAATTTTCTCATGTCATTCCTGATCTTTTCTGCAACAATCATTGCACATTCTCCATTGGTATAGGGTAGAATAACCATGAACTCCTCTCCACCGATTCTACCAACTATGTCAGTAGAACGTAACCCTGTTCTCAGCGCATCCCCCACAGAATGCAGCACGCGATCTCCGGCCGGATGTCCCCATGTATCGTTGATCTTCTTAAAATGATCAAGATCAATCATTAATAATGAAAAACTGATCCCGTGACGATTGTATCTTTTTATCTCATTTTCAAGAACTTCCATGATATATCTTCGATTGTAAATGCCGGTTAGAGAATCTTCTCTTGCCATTTTTTCCAGCTTTTCCCTTTCAGATGAAAGCTCCCTGGTTCTATCCTGCACCTGTTTTTCAAGATCATGAGACAGTATTTCAGTGATTTCCATGGCCCTGGTAAAACGCAGCGAGAGTAATACTGCCTGGGAAAACAACATAATAAAAAGACCAACCGGGGCAAGGTACCCTGTATTTATAATAAGGTTATTGTAGAGTATATCATTAAGACCGAAGAGGAAGAAAAGCAGCATTCCCGCCAGTACAATCACTGCTTCCTTCTGTTTATGGATAATCGCACGAACCAGGATGTAAACAAGGTATAATCCAAGTATTACAAGGAAAGCTTCAATTGGATACGCCGTATACGTATACAATTTTGCCCGTGTAAACAGTATAAACATGAAGAGTATAATGGAGACACCATTTATGCATCTAATAAAAATAGCGGACATGTACTCACGGTATAAACGGTAAAAGAACATTGCTACAAAGGGAATGATGAGAACCAGGTTCAAATATTCGATCTTTGTGGCTACAACCCAGGGAATAGACGGGAATACTTCGTATACCAGTTTTTCACCGGAAAGAGGTATACGCAATCCTACCACGATGCATAAAAACCCGAAAAAAAATGGAGCAACTTCCCTTGCCCTTAAAAAATACAGAATAACATGGTAGATCGCCATGATGAGGATACTTCCAAGCAGGAAAAGTTCCAAGGCAACTTTTTGCATCTTGTAACTGCGTATGGTCTCCTCGGGACCGAATACGATACTTTCTTCAGGCCCTCCGCGCCTGTGATAGTAATTGGACATCTGCAGAACAAGCTCAACCCTTTCTGATTCAGGCTGGAAGTAATACTCGTACCGTTTCCAGGAGGGAGTCATCTCTTCCCTGCTCTTCCCTACAGTACCGCACTGTATTGCAGGTTTTCCGTTCACCCATAACCGGTATGCAGATTCCATTTCAGTAAACTTTAACCCGTAACGCCTATCTGCATCCGGTACAGTTATAATCAAACGGAAAGTAGCATACCCGCCTGCTTTCAGGGTTTCCCCATTGAGATTATAGCCATTCCAGAATCCGGGAAATGTAAGCCTGCCGGTCATGCCAGGAAGAGGTGAAGAAGTAAAATCTGATGGTTCAAGCAGTCTTTGCCAGTAGAAATCCCATTGCCCGTCAAGCTTTACCAGTACATGTGGTTTAAATTCATAGTCTGTAAGGTTCATTTCACCCCTTACAGCAACCCGCTTCTCATCAACTGGCGTAAACCACGGGTTGTAACAGGAAACCATTGATGCCAGTAAAACAACGATGGCAAGAATTACGATATGTACCGGTATTTTGTTCATCATGATATATTACCTTATGGATTATATCATGTAAACAACTTTGGCTGTACATTATTGAAAACTTAGTAATTATTTTGCTTCCTTCATTTTACCAAGCTCTTCAAGCGTCCTTTCGGCTACAATTTTTTCCTTGTTAAAATGCTTTATCATCCTTTGAAGACATTTCTCTTTTTCACTCTCACTACCAAGGTATTGTACGCACATATCCATGTTCTTACGGGTCATTAAAAGGTTATCTTCAATCATTTGCGGTATCATTTCCGCGTCATGCCGTACCGCCCCTTCTGGACAGACACTGTGGCAGGTACCACATCTAATGCATCCACTCATATCAATAATTGTTTTATCATCTTCTATCATTATAGCATCAACCACGCACTCATCTATACATGTACCGCATAGCGTACACTTACTCTGATCAACCCAGGGCATCTTATTTACTCCTTTGTCAAATATTCATTTATATATTATTCATCTTTTGATGATTTAAATTTTTTCGCCAGGCTTTCAACCTGCTGTGACGTCAATGGTAAGCCATGACCGGCATATTGCACAGTAACATCATCACGGCAATCCTCAAACGGCACCCATTTCCCATTTACCAGGTCAAAAAATGTCCAGTGCATTTTATCCTGTTCAGCAACCGGAACCACCCCTTCCCAGTGTTTTATTTTTGAATATACACATTCACATAAAAACATCTATCAACATCTTATTACAGCTTTCGCATATAGAACCTATTCCCGCCATATTCCGTTTCAATTAACCTTTCATCTTCTATCATTTTTCGTATAACGTGCCAGTTGCTTTTGGATTTTTCCAGAAACTCTTCCACCGCATCCTGTCTCATTGGATGTACAGAAGTGATACTCAAAATATCTTCTTCAACATTTCCGGTGAAAGCAAAAGTGTTACCCTCGTAGCCAATGAGATATTCCACGTGATTAACGCTGCCGCTGAACACCTGGAAAGCCCTGTTAATGGTACCCTCGTCTGGCAGTTTTACTGATTTTTCCGCCGGTGGCCTTGTGGGAATAGATACGTATGCCACGTCTGGCTGAAATGAGCCAATGAATGCAGCCACCTTCTGCAGCTCTTCCACATCATCGTTTATCCCTTTCACCAGCATGGTCTCGGTAGCCAAAACACCCCTGTACGAGGCGGCAAATTCCTTTATTCCATCCATCATGCGGTCAAGTTCAAGTGCCCGGTGGGGCCTGTTGATTTTCTTCCAGGTATCTGTGCTCACCGCGTCAACTTTCAGGGATACCCAGTTAGCCTTTGACAGATCATCACGTACATCCTGACGGTCAATCAGGGAAGCATTACTGATAACAGCGGTTTTTATTCCTGTATTATTAAGAACGTCAATAGTATCACCAAGATGTACATCAAGGGTGGGCTCTCCATCAGGCACGATACAGAGATAGTCAATTTTTTCGTTTCGCGAACGGGCATCACGAATTCTCTTCTCTACATCCTTCTGGATCAGTTCAGTGGAGTAAAACTCTTCCCTGTTAACCTGCATCTTAATGGCTTTTCCAAGCTGACAGTATACACAGGCATAACTGCAAACCTTTGGGGGAATGTTATTCACCCCAAGGCTCTGACCCAGGCGTCTTGATGGTACGGGGCCGAATGATATCATGTGGTTTCCTTCTCGTATATGGTGCTTGATATTTTTTCCCATATTTCCCTGATCTTTTTCGTAGTCTCGTTATCCGTATATTCTATCACAGAGAGACCCTCAAGCTGTGCCCTGGTTATTGATTTATCATAAGGTATAACCCCCAGAAACTGGCTGTTACTCATCTTGGCGATAGTTTCTATTTCATCTGTCTTTTCCGGGTTGAGATCATACTTGTTAACGATGATACCCGACTTTACGTTAAAGAAATTAATCACATCCATTACACGCCGAAGGTCGTGCACACCCGACACCGTTGGTTCTGTTACCACCAAGGCGTAATCGGTACCGGTAATTGAGGCGATAACCGGGCAGCCGGTTCCGGGTGATCCGTCGATAAGAGCCCTGTGCTGACCACACTTACCGGCAATCTCATCTTTTTTGTTGCGCACAAGGCTTACCAGTTTACCCGAGTTTTCCTCGGCAACACCAAGCTTCGCGTGGCTCATAGGTCCAAAACGGGTAGAAGACACGTACCATTCACCGTTGACAGAAACGTCCAGGTTTACCGCGTCATAGTTGCACACTATCCTGCATACACCGCATCCTTCGCAGGATATCTCGTCAACCTGGTATACGGTTTTACCTTCATGTTCAACTTCTTTAATCGCGTCAAAGCGGCAATGATCAAAACATTCTCCGCATCCAGTACACATTTCCGGATCGATGCCTGCCATCAATCCGCCACTGAAGGCACCCTTCTCCATCACTTCCGGTGAAAGTACAAGGTGCAGGTCTGCCGCGTCCACGTCGCAGTCGGCGATCACCAGGTTTTTCTCGAGGGCACAGAATGCCGCCGCGATGGAGGTCTTTCCCGTCCCCCCCTTGCCGCTTATTACGACTATCTCTTTAGAATTATGTTCGGGAGATGCATTTTTAGTGGCCACCTGCATCAGGTTTTCACCCGCATGGGCTTCAACGCGTTCTTTCTTCTTTGCCGGTTTACGGGGCTGTTGTGCCCGCTTCATGATGTTTTCTGCTATTTCAGCAATGACATCGGCGTATTCAGGCAGCTTGTCCACGGCAAGATCTCCACCCGAGTAGCATTCGGCGATTGCCCTGTCATCAGGCACTTCACCAATGACCTCGAGGTCCTCTTCCGCGCAGTAATCACGCAATGCGTTGTTCAACTCCTCCGCCCTGTTTACAAGTACCACCGGTTCCATACCGATTTCCCTGCACATGTCAACGGAAAGCTTCAGGTCGTTAATGCCAAAGGGTGTGGGGTCGGTTACCAGAACACAAAGGTCA
>JAGYNX010000639.1 GCA_018399855.1 Spirochaetota bacterium | reverse complement strand
TTCCTTACGGGAAAGGGAAATAGACTGTCGGATGAAAATGCCAACTGTCCATGCAAAGAGTATAAAGCATACTATGGGGATCACCTGTGAATTGTAGGCCAATTCGTAATCTGTCATGGTTATCCTGGTGCTGGTTCCGAATGACCGAATGACAAAGTCGAGAAAGGATAGCAGGGCCGCGATCATGCTGATGATATAGACAATCCTTGATTCCCTGTGAAAGGATTTCACCGGGAACCTGTAGGCAAACTGTACAAGAAATACTATGCCGATGGGTGCCGTTGCGGTTATCAGCCACATGTAAGCCCCGGCCTCGTGGTATATGGAAAAGGCCATGAAATAAGCCGCGTTGAAAAGTGTTACGAAAAGGAAGTAGAGTGACAGGAAGAGAACATGCCGAGCGTGACCCCTTTTTTTATAATGGGTGAAAAGGAAGAAGGTTACAACAAGGGAAAGAAGCAGTGGTACGAACCTTCCGAATGAAAATTGTGAGAAAAGTAGTATATTCATCGGATCAAAGGATACTATTCGCTTGTTACAGGTGTCAAGATATTTAGTGGACATTCTGAATATCAACACAGTTTGGCCAGACAGGACATGCCCGTTTATTATATTAAAGAACATGTCATCATTGAAAAAGCTGATTGCCAGGAAGGGGGTTTTATGGGCAGGAAAAAGAAATCTTTCATTGATATCGATGACCAGCTGATCGTTGCTGACCTGCTTTCCGAAACCATTGGTGGTGGAACCAACGCGGTATGCGCGCTTGGAAACAATTCGTTGACCGTGGGGATCAGCCCGTGGGGAGAGGTGACCTACCTGCGCTGGCCAACACCCTCGTACTACGATCACCTCAGGTACGTGACGAAATCGAAACCCCTCTTTATCGGCATATTGAACGTTTCCGACGTGAGATACGGGAATGATGCCCCCTGTGAAGACTGGAAAAAATACGGGCGCCCCTACGAGAAATACCCCGGGACGGGATCGCGAGCGGGCCTGTACACAGCCTCAAGCG
>JAGYNX010000638.1 GCA_018399855.1 Spirochaetota bacterium | reverse complement strand
GCGGTGTGTACAACAGTGATCCTGAAAAATTCGCTGATGCCAAAAAAATTGATTCCATTTCTTATATTGATGTGATAAAACGACAGCTGGCCATTATGGACTATGCTGCCATATCACTTTGTATGGAGAATAACCTGCCGCTGGTCGTATTTAACCTGTTTGACAGTGGCTCACTGAAAAAGATTCTTATGGGTGAGCGTGTAGGTACGTTGATTTCTTGATCTTACGAGGGGGAATAGAATGGTTAATGATATATTGAAAGATGTAGAAGCCCGTATGCAGAAAAGTATAAAGACTCTTGAAAAGGACTTCGCGTCAATACGAACAGGAAGGGCGAATCCATCAATCTTTGACGGTATCAAGGTTGAAGTGTATGGGACAGAGATGCCCCTGAACCAGGTTGCCACCATATCATGTCCGGAACCAAGACTTGTGGTTATTCAGCCATGGGACAAGTCAAATCTTGGTTCAATTGAGAAATCCATTCTCAAGTCCGATCTTTCATTGAATCCTAATAATGACGGTTCACTCATACGAATACAAATCCCTGATCTGACCGAAGAGCGACGAAAAGAATACGTGAAAATGGCGCGACAAAAGGCAGAAGACTGCAGGGTAGCCCTTCGCAACGTTCGCAGGGATGGTAATGATATGATTAAAGACCTTGAAAAGAACAAGGAGATATCAGAGGACGAAGCGAAGTCTGCAACCGATGAAGTTCAAAAGATAACCGATAAGTACGTAAACGATGTACAGCAAATGACTGATAATAAGGAAAAAGAGATACTTAATATCTAAAACGATACTTGAATGTTCAAACGTGATTATTCCCGCAAAATTGATTATTCGAGGGTTCCTGAACACGTTGCCATAATAATGGATGGCAACGGGCGCTGGGCTCAAAAACGAAAACTTCCAAGAATCGAAGGACACCGTCGAGGTTCTGAAACAGTGGAAAACCTGATGGATGCGGCCATTTCTCTTAAAATTAAGGTTGTCTCACTTTACGCCTTTTCTACAGAGAA
>JAGYNX010000637.1 GCA_018399855.1 Spirochaetota bacterium | reverse complement strand
AATTGACATATGATTTTCACATGGATACATACGGTACACATCTATACACAATCCTGCTGAAAGGTAATCATGTACAGATCACTTGAATTCAAAAAACTTCGTCTATCAATTACACTTCTTCTGGGAACCATTACCTTTGGAACCTTCGGGTATCATATAATTGAGGATATGCCTTTTTTTGATTCCTTCTATATGACCATGATCACCATCAGCACCGTAGGGTTCTCTGAAATAAAACAACTATCAACTGCCGGCAGGGTCATTACAATATTTATCATTACAAGCGGGGTCACCATCAGTGCGTACACCATTGGGACACTGTTGAGAATGTTTATCGAAGGAGAACTGAGAAAAACATTCGGGAGGAGAAAAATGGAAAAAATGATAAAGGCACTGAAAAATCACTATATTATATGTGGATACGGAAGGATCGGCAGCCTTATATGCGTAGAATTGATGGAAAGAAACATCCCGTTCGTTGTTATCGAGAACGATCCTTCATCAATCGAAGACCTCGAAAAGGAACATTACCTGTACCTTCCCATGGACGCCACTACCGAAGAAGCCCTTCTCTCGGCCGGCATTACGCATGCGAAAGGCCTTGTAACCGCTGTCATGTCAGACGCCGATAATGTTTATATCATACTCACCGCCAGGGGTCTTAATTCGGATATTTTTATTCTTTCCAGGGCATCTAATGAAAATGCCGAGGAAAAACTGAAACGTGCAGGTGCCACCAGGGTTGTCCTTCCCTACCAGATCGGAGGCAGACGAATGGCACATGTTCTTATACGCCCCACTGTTGTAGATTTCCTGGATGTTGCAATGATGGACACAGAACTGGGGCTTTCCATGGAAGAGGCACACGTGAAACAAAACTCTTCGCTGGTTGGGAAAAACCTTATTGAAAGCAATCTTCGCAAAGATTACGGGGTTATCATAGTTGCCATTAAAAAAGTAACCGGTGAGATGGTATTCAACCCCACCCCAACACAGAAACTTGACGCGGGAGATGATATCGTGGTACTGGGAAAAAG
>JAGYNX010000636.1 GCA_018399855.1 Spirochaetota bacterium | reverse complement strand
ATAATTGCACTTGTAAGTGTGTCAGCCCTGTTCAGGGCGGCTTCTTGTACCGTGGCAACGTGGTTACTGTACCTACCCGGCAGCTTTTCAAGATAATTAGCAAGACTCCCGTATCTGTCACGCAACCCCCGTACAGTTCCGATATCACCGGTTCCCTGTTTCTTCAATTCCGCGTCAAGATCTTCAATATTCTGCTTGTACAGCATTACGTACGTGGAACCTACCCTGTCCTGTACCCCGCTGGTAAATTCCCGCATTTTCCGTTGCTGTTCGGGAAGCAGTTTTCTCTTGATACGATCAAGCACATCATTATACTGAACGAGGGCTTCACCATAATCCTCTTCCTTGAATCGTGCGTCACCCTTCTTTACCTCTGACTTTAAATACTCAAGCATCTGACTTATAATATCATCATTTGTCTTAAAGCGAAGTACCGCAATATCAAGCCCCATCACCTTCTTTAGTTCAATAGATTTCAGATCAATGCCATCATCAGTTACCGCCGGGGCTTTCTTTATCCGGTAACCAGGATTCAATAGTTTTTTGCCAGCTTCGATGGAATAATGGTCCAGTTGGCTCTCGAAAAAGGTGAGCCGCACCATTGACCTGGTGCCCAGATTTACCCCTTTACGGTACATACTCTTCATGACAATTTTCACCTTGCCACCCTGCCGTGACGCGGTCCCATAAATTATCTCATCAGCGTTGATACCCTCGGCTATCTGGGTAATGCAGCTCTCATCTGAACATCCTGAGGCCATGATCTTCTCTGCTTGAGAATACATGACCTTGATGGCCTCATCATCAACGATGTGATACCGTGATCCATACGTATTGAGAATGCTCAGATACACCCCTTCGCGAATACGGTTGGACAGTTTCTGTGAGACACCATCTGCCTTGATGCTGTGTATATACAGTTTCTTCGAATTGGAAGATCCGGCAGTGCTGTCTGTTCCGGGGAGGAATACCACGAAACATGAGATTATGATTATAGCTGCAAGCCACTTAGCGTTACCATGTACCGTCATAAAACTCTCCTTTCATCACTGCCTT
>JAGYNX010000635.1 GCA_018399855.1 Spirochaetota bacterium | reverse complement strand
TGGTTTTCCTGTGATTTAATGTAAATCATGTGCTATTCTAATAACCGGGAGCCTTTCAAATTTCGAAAGGCTGTAGTTATTAATATTGACAAAAAAAGCAGGTATTTAATAATCATCCTCTAATTATGACAGGAGGTAGTATCAGTGGCGGTTAAGATTCGATTACAGCGAGTAGGGACAAAAAAGAAGCCCTTTTATAGAGTGGTAGCTGTTGATGGACGTGAAAGACGAGACGGAGTAGTTATTGACACCCTGGGGCAGTATCAGCCGATCGCTGCGGACAATCAGTTTAATGTCAATGAAGAGAAGGTTCTTGACTGGCTGAATAAAGGCGCGCAACCATCGGACACGATACTTCAGTTACTTAAGAAATCGGGTATCTGGAAAAATTTCAAGAAGGCATAATACACAGCCCCGGAGGTAGAGATGAATTATAAGGATCTCGTGGAATATATGGTGAAGTCGCTTGTGGATTATCCTGATGAAGTTGAAATACGTGAGATTGAAGGTGAAAAGTCAACAATACTCGAACTTAAGGTAACCAAGGACGATATTGGTAAGGTAATTGGTAAGCACGGTAGAATAGCCCGTGCTATAAGAACCATAATTAATGCCTCTGCAACTAAATCAGGGAAAAGGGTAGTACTGGAAATTCTTGATTGAGCACTGTTGAATATTTACGAATAGGGAAAATCACGGGTACACACGGACTTGAAGGTCGACTGAAAGTATATATTATTACTGATGACCTGGATCGTTTCAATGGTACGATACCCGTATACGTGAATATCCGTGGAAACCATAAAAAATTTCATGTAGATGAATTTATTCCCACAAAGCACAGGATCGGTATACTGCGTTTCAGGGAATTGCCGGGAAAAGAGATGGCCCAGTCGCTGACTGGATGTGAAGTCTTTATAGATGTTCAGGATGCTGAAAACTCCAGAAAAAATCTGGATAATGATACATTTTTTTATTATGATATTATTGGCTGCAGTGTATATCATAAGGGGAAAGTTTTTGGAGTGGTTCATGAGATTGTTGAGGCAGCCTCAAATGATGTACTTGTTATTATGACTGAAGATGACAGGGAATACATGA
>JAGYNX010000634.1 GCA_018399855.1 Spirochaetota bacterium | reverse complement strand
CCGTACTGGGCAGGCACCATCATGCCGAAAAGGCCGAGGCTGCCCAGTCTCTGTATTATCTCTGCGGGGTATTCCCCCTTCATGTTGTATTCCTGCGCGTATGGCTCGATCTCGCTTTTGGCGAACTCATGGGCCATGTCGCGTATCATAAGCTGCTCATCAGTGAGTGTATGTTTCATGGTGGATATCCTATGGGGTATATATGACGTCAATAAACACGGCTTTTTTTGTTCCCGGGTTTTTCAGGGAGTGCCGCTTGGAAGAGTCAAAGTGCAGGGTCTCGCCTTTCTTGAGCATGTGGGTTTTACTGCCTACCCTTATCTCGATCTCACCCTGCAGCATGTGGATAACCTCTTCACCCTCGTGCTGGTATTTGACCTTTGGATGTTCTGATCTTGGAGGAATGGTTACCCGAAAGGTTCTCAGGTGACTTTCCCTGGGTCCGGGTGCCAGCACCTCGTACTGGTAAGATTGTTCGCGAAGGGAAAAATCTTTTTTTCTCTGTTCCTTCTGTTTCTTCTTTTTCTCTGACTGAAACAGAAGGTCGGGGTCAATGGTGAGCACCCTGGATATTTTCAGGATATCTGCCACGGGGAGAAAGTCTTTTCCTTCTTCAATGGCTTTAAGGTGTGCTGCCTTCAGACCGGTTTTTTCGGCAAGCTCATCAATTGTCATATTATGTCGCGTGCGCAGGTTTGCCAGTTTCTGGCCGAGTGGTTGTGGTGAAGTATCTTTTGTTTTCATATCGTATCCATACCGGGTAGTTTATATATTCCTGATGTTATTACAACATGTGGTGTTTTATGGCAAGTTAAATTTGATGGATGTGCAGTATACGAGGTAAAGGATCTACCGTATGATCTCACGCTGGCGGACTTTGTTCTGTGGTATCTTCACTATGCCATCTACTGTTATCATGGTGAAGTTTTCATCGATTGAAACAATGGCGCCGGAGTAGGTTCTGCCGTTGTAAAGCTGTATCACCTCAAGCCTGGGGTAGTCTTTTCTCATCTGGTCAATGGTGTCATACTTTGCTTCAGATGATACGGCCGCGGGCTCTTCATATGCCGTTGTTTCTTTTTGTGCATGGTCAGCAGGCTTTTCAGCCGGGGCGGTGACGG
>JAGYNX010000633.1 GCA_018399855.1 Spirochaetota bacterium | reverse complement strand
ATTGATACTCAATGGAGACACATCGTGAGCAGAACAGTGATTGCCGGTTTCGGCTCGGCCGGGTACGCGGCACTTGTTACTATTAAACGTAATAATCCCAAAGCTGATATAGTAATAGTTGATCCCAAGGAGCACGACCTTACTCATCCCTGTGGTCTGCCGTATGCCCTTGAAAACAAGGTTCCCGAACATGAGCTGCAGCAGGATATAAATCTTCCCCGTATGGGTGTAGAGAAAATTTCCGCGGATGCAACCGGTATCAACGTTGATGAAAAGAAACTTCTTTATTCGGATGGGAAGGACGAAGGTGCTCTGTCATATGATAACCTGTTGATATGTACGGGGTCAGTGCCTTTTGTCCCCCCTATTGAAGGTGTGTCTTCTTTTCTCAACAAAGGTGTGTATACCCTTACGTCGGTTGCCGGCCTTCGAAAGATCAAGGAGGCAGCAGGCGGGGCTACGCGGGCGGTTGTTATCGGGGCGGGCGCCATTGGGCTTGAAAGCGCGCTTGCACTCAAAAAGCCTGGTGTGAACACTACCGTAATTGAAATGCAGAATAACGTCCTTCCGGGTGTTCTTGATCCTGACATGGCAAAAGTGGTAGAACTATACCTTGAAGAAACCGGCATAGACCTGGTAACCGGCACCACGGTTGATGCAATCGAGGGTAGTGACCGTGTTTCCCGGGTAATCGCGGGTGATACGCGTGTTGATACCAGCCTGGTGGTACTGGCATCCGGTTTCAGGCCTAATACTACCTGGCTTGAGGGACTTCCCGTGAAAATGGACAGGATGGGAAACATACAGGTGAACGACCTGCTGGAAACCGGTTTACCCGGAGTATACGCGGCAGGTGACTGCATACTGTCATGGTCGAGAATTGACAGGAAACCCGTGGGAGCGAAGCTGGCAACCTCGGCTTATAAACAGGGCATAGCAGCCGGGACAAGCATGTCCGGAGGGAAGGGTGAATACCTGGGAACTGCGGGTACCTTCGTGACCAAAATCGGGCAGCTTGAAGTGGCGGGAACAGCTTCGTATTTCAAAACTTCGAAATGATGATTGTTGTAGGCAAACGAAACGCCTTCGCCATTCTCGGGAATGCGTCCGAGAAAGCCGAGG
>JAGYNX010000632.1 GCA_018399855.1 Spirochaetota bacterium | reverse complement strand
TGCTGCATAAACATTGGCCAATGGAGCCTGATGGAAATGGTGATGTGATCTTTGCCGGTGTTATGACCGAATGGATCAAATTTGCCAATACGGTGAAACTGCGGATCCTCGTTCGCCAGTCGGACGTTGAGGATGTTGCCAGCCAGATTGCCGCTATAGAGGCAGAAGGTTCTGGGTTCATCACTTCTGATGTCCTGGTGGATCCTGGTTATGCACTCGAAGAGGGAAAACAAAACCCGATGTGGGACGACCTTGGTTGGGATGTAGGTGGAACACAGACCTTGAGCAGCAAGGCTACCTGTGCCACACCTTTTGTCCTTGAGTTTCTCTTTAATACCAACGACCCGCGGATTGATTATATCTATGAGGTTCCGGCAGAACCCAATACTGACCTCGGTGGCCACCTTGGTGTGATTCAGGGACTTGATCAATATGATTCGCCGGTTGTGGATGCCTATGTACCTGAAAAGGTTTCAAATATCGGACCTGGTATTCTTCAGGGGTACGACATGGGTGCCAATATCTTTACCCTGGCCGAAGTATATTTTCTGAGGGCCGAAGCGGCTGTGAAAGGACTTCACTCCGGAAGTGCACAGGATTATTATGCGGCAGGAATACAGGCTTCCTTCTCATATCTTGGTGCTGGTGATGCTACTGGTTATGTTACCCAGTCGCCGGCAACTCCGTTGGTTACATGGGCACTTGCGGACACGCCTGAAAAGCAATTGGAATACATTATTACGCAGAAATGGATTGCGGTGAATGGAATCACAGCTGAACAGTCATGGTTTGATTACAGCAGGACCGGTTATCCGCGTACCCTGCCGGTATCTGACGAGGCTACAACAGATGATCGTCCGGTACGCTTGTATTACCCGGCCGGTGAAATATCTGCCAATGGAGAGAATGTCCCGGATCAGCCTGACGCATTTACTGACAAGATCTTCTGGGCGAATTAACATTAAAAATATAGAAAGCTATGAGAAAGTTTAAATATTTAACACTGATGATCTTAAGCGTGTTTTTTCTTAATTCATGCTTTGAAGAATCGGAATTAAATCTCAATGATGACGGATTCAACGTGGCTGGTTTTGAAGCAGCAACCCAGAATTTTGCCCAGGTTGCTGAT
>JAGYNX010000631.1 GCA_018399855.1 Spirochaetota bacterium | reverse complement strand
GTGACATCCATTGTAATCGGCGCAGAGGAGGTTCCCCATAAAACCCCCTGCCCTTTCTGTAATTACACTGAATGCTCTCACAGAAAGATACTTGATTAATGTTCTTCAATAGAAAGTTTCAGGGCACTGGCAGCATCTTTCCAGTACTCATGCTCTTTCCATTTTTGAATCCATTCACCGGGCATGATAAGACTGAGGCCTGCCATGTCGCCAAGGTATCCTTCAAGTTCTGACATGCGGAATTCCGTGTCCTTGCTCAAAGAAGAGAAAGACCTGTAAAACTCCTCTTTCACCATGGGCATGACGATGTCATCATCCTTCATAATGCTCCCGCCCAGCACGAACACCTTTGAGTCAAGCAGGGCGTTAATGGACGCGAGCCCTCGGGCAAAGTTACGGGCAGCCCTTTTGACGATCTCCACTGCCCTTTTGTCACCCTGCCGGTACAGCTGAAAGACATCCTTCGCGGACTTTCCCTCCCCATAGTCACGGGCAATAGCGGTACCCGAGGTGAGGGCCTCCATGTCCCCGTAATTGCCGCACCCGCACTGGGGGCCGTTTTCGGCGATATATATATGCCCCAGGTGGGGGGCGTTTCCATTTTTCCCCTTGATGAGTATCCCGTCCACGTAGGCGCCGGCGCCGATACCGGTACTCCAGGTAACGTACACCATGTTGTCTTCACCCTCACCGGCGCCAAAGGTACGCTCAGCCACGGCTGCCGAAACCCCGTCGTTCTCTATCTGTACCGACTTGTAATATCCCTTCAATTCTTCTTCCAGTGGAATACCCGTCCAGTCATTGGGTGGACGGTTCTCCCTGTGACGGGCAAGTCCGCCGCATAGATTCGGGGCAACAACCCACCGGTTATTGTTTCGTATCTCAAAGGGGCTGCAGGTGCTCACCCCCACGGTATCTATTTCACGGGGATCAATCTTTGCCTCCTGGCACGCCCGGTCTACCAGGTATTTCACCTGTCGTGGAATGGTTTTCACGTCCCCCTCCTTTCGTGCAGGCTGGTAGACCTTTCCCATAAATCCGGATTGATTGGCAATACTCGCGGTAATCTTGGTGCCGCCGATGTCAACTGCCGCCAGGTATTTCATAATGATCTCATTCCTTTATATTTCC
>JAGYNX010000630.1 GCA_018399855.1 Spirochaetota bacterium | reverse complement strand
CCATATATTATGAAAAAGTTATTGTTCATAAGCCTGATTCTTACAATCATACTTGCCAGTTGTGGCAATTATGGTAGTGGAGATCTCGTAGGTGTTGACCGCGCGATGTGGTACACACCTGATCCGTATGGCATGTTGTTTGTCCCACCCGGATCTTACAACATGGGACCAAGTGATCAGGATGTGCCAAATGCGATGACAGCTACATCCAAAACAGTTACTGTACAAGGTTTTTGGATGGATGAAACCGAAATTACCAACAGTGAATACCGGCAATTTGTGTATTGGGTTAGAGATTCAATGGCCATGACAGTATTGGCTGAAAATCCACCCGAAAATTATGACGCTGAAGGAAGGGATTTTTTCAGGGCTATTGATGAAACGGGGCAAAATGCTTTGGTATTAGAAGCTATTGGTTATGATTCATACAATTTTGATGGGTATCGGTTACTTGATTGGGGAAGCCGTGTTGATTATGGTGATCCTTCCATCAAAGCATCTTTGATTGAAAACAGTAACCTTTATCTGAAACCCCCACCAGAATTGTACCATTTTATGCGTAGAATTGATCTTAATACCAATACCTTATATTATGAGTACTATTGGGTTGATCTTAAACAGGCTGCTAAAAAACACAGTTTCCGAGAAGATGGTCGTCAGGTAGAACAGAACGTTCAACGTGCTTTTGACAGAGAAGAAGACCAGGGACTTAGAATTGGCCGTCATTGGGATCCTGAAAAGGAAGAATATGAAGGAACTATAAAAGACAGGGAAGAACTGAAACGTCAAAGGGAATGGGAAGATTTTGAAGATAGAGATGTCAACGATCAGTTCGATTTTGTGATGCACGAAAGGGTTCCTGTATATCCGGATACACTTTGCTGGATGAGTGATTATACTTATTCTTATAATGAACCCATGACCCAAATGTATTTTTGGCACCCTGCCTATGATTATTATCCCGTAGTTGGCGTTAGTTGGAAACAGGCTGTTGCTTTTTCTAAATGGCGCTCAATGTTAAAGAACGCATATCAACGGGATGCCAGGGATTATTATGTAAATCAATACCGCCTGCCTACAGAATCTGAATGGGAATATGCTGCTCGTGGAGGACTTGACTTATCAATGTATCCCTGGGGC
>JAGYNX010000063.1 GCA_018399855.1 Spirochaetota bacterium | reverse complement strand
AAGGAATCAAGTTTGGATGGCCGCTTTTTTTCAGGCTGGGAAATATAGGTGGCGTACTTTTCACAGATATGGGATCAGCATGGGACAGGCAGTACCAGTTCAGGAACGAAGAAACAGGGGAATTCAGTGATTTCAAGGCCGACGTTGGTTTCGGTTTCAGGATGACCCTGTATCCGATTGTAATTTTAAAACTTGACTATGCCTGGCCATGGTATTATACATCCTTTGGTGACAGGAGAGTTGTTTTCAGCCTGGGCTATGAATTTTAAAAAAATGGCAAAAGAAAATGGAAAGAAAAGCGAAAATTGAAAGAAAAACAGCTGAAACGGACATATCCCTCACGCTGACGCTTGAGAGTGTTCAGACATCACAGATCCAGACAGGGGTTCCCTTTTTCGATCACATGCTCACATCAATGACCAGGCATGGCAGAATGAGCATGGTGCTGGCCTGTGATGGAGATATACAGGTTGATGATCATCATTCCGTGGAGGATACCGGTATCTGCATGGGAAAAGCTTTCAGAAAAGCAATCGGGGACAGAAAGGGAATAACCCGTTTCGGAGAAGCTGTCGTTCCCATGGACGAGGCACTGTCAATGTGTGCGGTTGACCTGTCGGGTCGGGGGTTTTTCCAGTATTCAGGGATTGATCTGCAGGGATACATACGTACCTACAGCGAAGAGTTGACCCTTGAATTTTTACGTTCATTTGCCATGAACGCGGAATTAACACTTCATGTCAGGCTTCTTGAGGGCATTAACCGGCATCATGTACATGAATCCATATACAAGTCTCTCGGTATCGCGCTGTACCGGGCCTATTGTATTGACAGTGTGGGCAGTGAAGAGATCCCTTCAACAAAAGGTATTCTGTAATGATTACCGTGATTGACTATGGAATGGGGAATCTCAGGTCTGTGGTAAAATCCGTGGAAAAATATACCAGCCAGGTCCAGGTCTCATCAGATCCTGCAATAATTGAAGAATCAAGGGCATTGATCATGCCAGGAGACGGGGCGTTTGGTATGGCAATGCAGCACCTGCGGGATATGGGGTGGGTAGGCCCACTCCTTTCATTTATCCGGGGAGGAGGTTTCTTTCTCGGGATTTGCCTGGGGTACCAGTTGCTCTTTTCCAGGAGCGTAGAGTTCGGTGAACACGAAGGTCTCGGGCTGATACCGGGCAGCGTTGTCAGGTTTCCCACCTCTGATCTCAAGGTGCCCCACATGGGATGGAACCAGGTTAAATTTAGAAAGGAGTCACCATTTCTGGAAGGGGTTCCCTCACGGAGCTATTTTTACTTTATACACACCTACTATCCTGAAATCGAAGATGATTCATGGATAATCGGGGAAACTGAGTATGGTGTAACATTTCCCTGTATAGTGGGAAAAGGAAATTGTGTTGCAACGCAATTCCATCCAGAAAAAAGTCATAAGATGGGTTTGAAGATAATTGAAAATTTTGTGAGGTCGGTATGCTGATAATCCCTGCCATTGATATAAAGAACGGAAAGTGTGTGAGACTCATACAGGGAGATCCTGACAGGGAAACAATATATTCCAATGATCCCGTAGCCATGGCAAGGCATTTCGAAAGTGCCGGTGCCAGGCTTATCCATGTTGTCGATCTTGACGGTGCTTTTGAAGGACACCCTGTAAACCAGGATACGGTACTGGAGATCGCGGCAAACATTTCCATCCCAATAGAGATAGGCGGGGGAATCAGAAACGCGGAGTCATTGCAGAGATATATTGAATCCGGAATCAAAAGGGTAATACTTGGCACCGTTGTCCTGGAAGACGAATTCAGTCAGCTTGTGTCACGGTACCGTGAATCTATTATAGTGGGGATAGACGCAAAAGATTCAATGGTTGCCACACATGGCTGGAAGAAAGTATCAAGTGTACATGCGGTAGACTTTATAAAAGAATTGCAAAAAAAGGGAATAACTGAGATAATATTTACCGATATTTCAACTGATGGCATGTTGACGGGGCCTAATTACGCGTCCCTTGAACATATTCTTGCCGAGGTTGAAGGCATTTCGCTTATTGCCTCTGGTGGTGTCTCATCCATCGATGATCTTACCAGGTTAAGTGAAATATCCAGGCCCGGGCTCAGGGGATGTATTGTAGGAAAAGCAATATATGATGGGAGAGTTGATCTGCACACGGCACTTGAATTATTCCAATAAACTAATTGGTGCAGGTAGTAAGTAAATGAAAGATTACGAAGAAATGGATGCTGAGATAAAACTGCCCGTGGAGATTGAGCAGTATGAAAGAAAGATATATGATCTCAAACAGCTCATAGAAATCAGCAAAGGGCTGAACTCCACTCTTGATTATAATATACTCATTGACTCCATTCTGCTTACATGCATGGGTCAGATGCAGTTATTAAAGGCCGGTATATTCATTCAAAAAGGGATCGATAGCTACGAATTCATATTGCACAGAGACTACAAGGGATTCGAACTGGATCATACAAGAGAATATATAATCCATTCAGATTCAGAAATGATCCAGTTTCTGGATACACATTTCAGGTGCTATACTCTTACTGAAATGACAGATGCCCTTGGTTCAGATGAATCGCTTGAAACGATGAAGGTGGTAGATCCCGCACTCATCGTGCCGCTAAAGGGAAAAGGCAAGCTGAATGGAATCATCGTCTTGAGTGAAAGGATCAGTGAAAAGAAATTTTCTGAATCAGAAAAAGAGTACCTTCTGAACATCGCCTCACTTGCGGGTATCGCGATACAAAACGCTTTTCTGTATGAAATGGCAACCACCGACATGATGACAAAACTAAAGATTCATCATTACTTTCAGGCAGTGCTGATGGAAGAACGGGAAAGGGCTGTCAGAAATCACCTGGCTTTATCGCTGATCATGATAGATATTGATCATTTCAAAGAATTTAATGATACCTACGGACACACCTGTGGAGACCTCGTGCTGCAGAATGTCGCGGAGCTTATCAGTATATCAGTACGGCAGAGTGATATAGCGGCACGTTACGGTGGTGAAGAGTTCGCGGTTATACTGCCGCACACTGATATCAACGAATCCATGAAAGTGGCAGAGCGAATTCGTGCCGGGGTAGACCAGTCAAAAGTTGAATATGACGGTAAGCAACTGGGTGTTACCGTGTCAATAGGCTTAACGCAATTTAATCCAAAAACTGATCATGATAACAGGACATTTGTGGAAAGGGCAGACAGGGCGTTATATATGTCAAAACAGCAGGGACGAAACAGGATCAGTTATTTAACCGTATCCGAGAAAAGTTCTTGATTTGACACATGAAAGCAATATAATCTTTAAAATCATCTTTATCGGGGTCTTATAATGAAACTACTACAAGCTATCTCATTGTGCCTGATCGCCACTCTTGCCATTCAACTCTCATTTATGCCTGGAGTATGGGGGCTGACAGTTGAAGAACAGGCAGGTAAGCGCAAGGGACGTGATATTCCCATATACCAGGATGAGTTAAGCAGAAAAGCTCCCGAACGCCGTGACAGCGAACAGACAACCCAGAAACGAGACCCGCGCCTGGCATGCATGCTTTCCCTTATCGTTCCAGGGGGGGGACACGTATACCTTCGGCAAGACCTCAAAGCAGTAGGTTTTTGCCTGTTGACAGGTGCCGGCTACAGTTTTGCCGCGTACTACCTGTATCTTGGCATAGTGCAGACTGATTCAAATACAGAGCGGAAGTCCCGCCTTATTATATCAGGTCTTCTCTTCGTGGTTGGTGCTATCGTGCACGTAGTTGGCGTTGTTGAAGCGTACAACGATGCCATTGAAATAAATGAAAAACAATATTATTACGGAAAGAATAAATCCTTCAGCCCCTACGTGGCCACCCTGGAGTACCAGTGATCATGGAATTTTAAGGATTTTCAGTTAAAATTCTCTGTGTCTTCGTCACTTTGTGATATCCTTTGTAGAGTATGAAGAAAAATGAAGCATACCTGTAATGGCATTCCAAAAAATGACATAATTACGGATATTTCCTTGACATCAGGTTTGGTTTATTATTAATTTGTCTCCAATCGAAGGGCCCATAGCTCAGTTGGTTAGAGCGGCTGACTCATAATCAGTAGGTCCAAGGTTCGAATCCTTGTGGGCCCAGATACAGGAGAGGATAATTCTCCTTTTCAATGTATGATAAAAAGTGAGCGTTTACAGCGCTAAGCGAAAAATATGCAACGGAGTTAATTATAATGTACGCAATTGTTGAAATAGCAGGAAAACAGTATAAAGTCGAAAAGGACATGACAATAGCTGTTGACAAGTTGAAAGGTGAAGAGGGTGACGTAACCCTTGATAAGGTTCTCATGTGTGTAGATGGAGAAAAAGTGCTGATTGGGCAGCCATATCTTGATAATGTATCCGTATCGGCCAGCGTGCTGGAGATATTCAAAGATAAAAAGGTACGGGGAATTAAGTTTAAGAAGCGAAAAAACTACACCAGGACACTGGGACACAGGCAGCAGCAGACAAAACTTAAGATAAATGACGTTGCCGTAAAGTAAAGCGGTGATAAGAGTAAAACTGTTAAAGGTCAACTATACCGATAACAGGGTTGTACTGTCCGACAATGGAACCGCTGGACTCATAACAGAAGGACACGCGGGGCTGGCAGAGAAGGGAACTGATATAGTGTGTGCCGCGGTTTCCACATTGATACAAACAGCCATAGTTTCTATTGACAGGATTGCCGGAGTATCGCAGAATATTACGCAGAATGATGGGTATCTTTCTTCAACGTTTACCATTAAAGGATTAACCATAGAAGAGAGAAAAACAATAGAAATAATTATTCACACAATGCTGCTTGGGCTTTTTGAGATAAGAAAGCAGTATCCCGAAAGGCTGGAGATTGCATTGTGATTACGGGTAATAGCAAGTTTGAAATGAATTTGACCAATAGAAAGGAGTTTTAACATGGCTCATAAAAAAGGTGGCGGATCAACAAGAAACGGTAGAGATTCCAATTCTAAACGACTTGGAGTGAAACGATATGGTGGTCAGCTGGTAAAAAGTGGTACGATAATTGTTCGACAACGCGGTACGAAGATACATCCTGGTATAAACGTGGGCAAAGGTGGTGACGATACACTTTTTGCCACAATTGATGGTAAAGTGACTTTTGAAAACGTCGGTAAAACCAGGAAAAGGGTTTCAATATACCCTGCTTCATAACGATACCAGTCTGCATTGCGCAGATTCATCAGGTTGACTTTTTATTATCAGGATCGCGTATTGAGGTAATCTCTTTACGCGATTCGTGTTTAAAGACGGAAATCGCAAATACTCTGTATCTCTGGTTTTCTGTGGTTGCTGACAGTTTCGTATATATGACTTCAAAAAGGAAAAATAACAGTGCCTAAATTTACTGATACAATAGTCGTAAGGGTTCGTGCCGGAAAAGGCGGGCCTGGTGCGGTGTCATTCCGCAGGGAAAAATACATACCTCGTGGTGGCCCTGATGGCGGCGATGGCGGGGAAGGCGGTGATGTATACTTCCAGGCAGATGGTGGGTACCATAACCTTTCACACCTTTTCAAAGATCGTGTCTATTCAGCTGAGAAGGGGAAGCAGGGTATGGGACAGAACAAGCATGGAAGGGATGGAGAAGACCTGGTCGTTAAAGTGCCACCCGGAACCCAGCTGATAGACAGGGAATCTGACGAAGTGGTTGGAGACCTTCTGGAAGAGGGGGAACAAATCCTGGTGGCAAGCGGCGGTATAGGCGGGAAGGGTAACTCTCATTTTAAGTCATCTACCTACCAGGCGCCCCGTTTTGCTCAGCCGGGAATGCCCGGTGACGAAAAAGAGCTTGTACTGAACCTGAAGCTCATCGCGGATGTAGGACTTGTTGGACTTCCTAACGCCGGAAAGTCTACACTGCTGTCATCAGTTACTAACGCGAAGCCCAAGGTTGCGGATTATCCTTTTACAACACTTATACCCAATCTTGGGGTGGTGCCCCGAGAGAACGGTACATACTACAAAATTGCCGATATACCGGGAATCGTTGAAGGGGCACACAGGGGACATGGATTGGGACTGTCCTTTCTGCAGCATATCGAGCGGGTGCGGGTAATTCTTTACTGCATCGAAATCACAGAACGGGATCCGAAATACACCCTTTCACTGCTGCAGTCAGAACTTGAAACATATAATCCGGCATTATTGTCACGTCCGAACATGATACTTCTTACAAAGTCCGACCTGGTGGACGATGAGGATATCCGGGAGATGGATGAAAAAATGAAAGACCACGAAGTGCTTCCCATTTCATCAGTTTCAGGGGATAATATTGAAAAATTGCTGCATTTAATAGAATTATTACTGGAGAAGACTGGTGCCTCGTAAAGAGTACATACAGAATGTTCGTCGTGTGGTGGTGAAAATCGGTTCATCATTGATTACAGAGAATAACACCATATCAACAAATAAGATATCACGTATTGTTACTGATATAACCTCGCTGACAAGGGCAGGTTACCAGGTGGTGGTGGTGTCATCAGGAGCTATCAGTGCCGGCTCCGGCGCCATGAACAAGAAAAGGCAGCTTTGCACTATCCCCGAGAAGCAGGCGATGGCATCGGTAGGCCAGAGTATCTTGATGAATGAATACCGTAAGTGTTTCAACTGGGAAGGGCGGGAAGTGGGCCAGATTCTTCTTACCGAAGATGATGTGAAACATCGACGACGCTTTCTCAACGCCCGGCACACACTCCAGGCATTGCTGGAGATGGATGTTATTCCTATTGTAAATGAAAACGATTCGGTAGTTATAAAAGAGATAAAATTTGGTGATAATGATACACTTTCAGCCCATGTGGCCAATATAATTGAAGCTGATCTCTTAATCTTACTTTCAGACGTAGATGGATTCTACTGGGACATGAAAGACAGCCATCCGGTTGAAGAAATTCACGAGATTGATGATGAGGTAAAGAAAAGAAGCCGCGGCACGTCCAGCCAGCATGGCACCGGGGGGATGACCACAAAAATTTCCGCAGCCGAGATAATACTACGCTCGGGTGAGATGATGGTAATTGCCAACGGCAACGAAGAGAAAGTGCTCACAAGGATCATGAATGGCGAGAAGCTCGGGACATTGTTCGCAGGATCAAATCCAGTATTGAAAAGCAGAAAACGATGGATAGCATTCAATGTGCAGGTTAAGGGAAGTCTTACAATTGATGAGGGGGCTGCACATGCGTTACTACACAGTAAAAAATCTCTCCTGGCGATTGGTATAGTGTCAGCAACCGGCACATTTGAACTGGGTGATGCGGTAGATATTTGTGATCATGATGGAACCGTGATCGGGCGTGGTATTGTTAATTACAATAGCAGCGAGTTGCGTAAAATAATGGGTAAAAATTCAAACCAGATAAATGAAATCCTCGGGGCTGCTTTTTATGATGAGGTTATTAACAGAAACGACTTGATAATTTTTTGATAAACTGTAATTTTATCATTGTAATTATGAAACATTCCCCCTAGTAGTTGTCTTATTAAAGTAGAGAGTGAATACCCTCCGTACAAGTAATTATATATAATGAAAAAGCAAATAACGACAAACAGGGATATTATTGTATGATTAACAAGATTATAAGTCTATTTTTCGGTACCAAGCATGAAAGGGATGTAAAAAAGATGTTACCCCTCGTGCAGCGGATCAACGAAATGGAACCTTCAATACAGAAAATGTCTGATAATGAAATGAAGGCCAAAACAGTTGAGTTTCGTCAGCGTATCGACAGGGGAGAACCTCTTGATGATCTTCTTCCCGAAGCGTTTGCCCTTGTACGTGAGGCATCGGTCAGGACACTTGGTATGCGCCATTTCGATGTGCAGCTGATGGGCGGTATCGTGTTGCACCAGGGAAAAATAGCCGAGATGAAAACCGGTGAGGGTAAAACGCTGGTTGCAACCATGCCAATGTATCTTAACGCGCTTACCGGCAAGGGCGCGCATCTTATAACGGTGAATGACTACCTCGCCCGGCGTGATGCTGAATGGATGAGCCCCATCTACAAGTTTCTTGGTCTTTCTGTGGGTTTTATCCAGCATAATATGGACCCGCATCAACGCCAGGAAAACTACGCGTGTGATATCACGTATGGTACAAATAATGAATTTGGTTTTGACTATCTACGTGATAACATGGTTGAACACAAAAGTCTCAAGGTTCAGAGAGACCTTCATTACTCAATCGTTGACGAGGTAGACTCTATCCTGGTGGACGAAGCCAGAACTCCCCTGATTATTTCCGGATCCACGGACGAATCAACAAAGAAATATCAACAGGTTAACCGTATTATACCCAGCCTGAAAGAGGATACAGACTACGAGGTAAATGAAAAAGATAGAAACGCACTTCTTACCGAGGAAGGTGTTCGTCATGTTGAAAATCTTTTGAAGATAGAAAACCTTTATGACAATCGAAATATTGAACTGGTTCATCACGTGAACCAGGCGCTCAAGGCGCATACGTTGTTTCAACGTGATGTTGACTATATCGTAAAGGACGGGCAGGTCATCATTGTTGACGAATTTACCGGTCGATTGATGCCAGGTCGACGGTATTCCGACGGCCTGCACCAGGCCCTTGAAGCGAAAGAGAATGTCTCTATCGCCCGTGAAAGCCAGACACTGGCAAGCATTACCTTTCAGAACTTTTTCCGTATGTACGATAAGCTTTCAGGTATGACGGGAACCGCTGATACCGAGGCCGTAGAATTCAGAAAGATATACGACCTCGACGTGGTGGTTGTACCCACCAATGAACCTGTTATCAGAAAGGATTTCCCGGACAAGATATACAGAACAGAGAAAGAAAAATTTGAAGCTATTGCTGATGAGATAAAGGAGCTGAGCAGCAAGGGTCAGCCAATACTGGTGGGTACCATATCAATTGAAAAGTCTGAAACATTGTCGAATTTCCTCAAAAGAGACAAGGTTCCCCATAATGTACTCAACGCGAAGTACCACGCCAAAGAAGCACAGATAGTGCAGGAAGCAGGAAGCCCGGGAGCGGTAACTATTGCCACCAACATGGCCGGTCGTGGTACCGACATCGTGCTGGGGGGAAAAAAGCAATATATTGAGGAACTGGAATCTCATGAA
>JAGYNX010000629.1 GCA_018399855.1 Spirochaetota bacterium | reverse complement strand
GCCCGTGCAATGACCTCGTCATCAGGCCCTGGCATATCCCTCATGCAGGAAGGCCTTTCATACATGGGAGGATCAGAGCTGCCGGGAGTTATCGTAAATATCATGCGATGCGGCCCGGGGCTTGGAGGCATCGATCCCACACAGGGTGATTACAACCAGGCGGTGCACGGCGGAGGACACGGCGATTACCGCAATATTGTTCTTGCCCCCGCATCCGTTCAGGAAATGTTCGATTTTATTATAAAAGCATTTGAGCTGGCGGACAAATACCGTAACCCCGCCATGGTAATCGCCGATGCCATGGTTGGCCAGTTCCAGGAGCCATGCCGGTTAACCCCGCAATCCCCCGTCCAGGAATTCGATAAACCATGGGCACTGACAGGATGCAAGGGACGGGAACCCCAGCTTTTGAAGTCCCTGTACCTGGGTCCCGGCGAACAGGAAGCACACAACATGGATCTGAAAGAAAAGTACGACCGGGTCAGCGAAAACGAAGTATTGTATGAAACCCGTTATATGGATGATGCCGATCTCATGATCGTTGCCTTCGGTACCCCCGCCCGGGTGGCCAAGACCGCCATTGGCATGGCCCGCAGGGAAGGGATCAAGGTAGGGCTTCTACGTCCCCAGACACTCTTTCCTTTTCCTGAAAAAGAGATCGGCGAGTATTCATCTAAAACAGGAAAGGTACTGGTGGTAGAGATGAACACCGGGCAGATGCTTCGGGACGTGAAGATAGCAGCCCATCACAATGCTGAAATATATTTTTACGGTCGTCCGGGTGGAGGAATACCCTACCCTGATGACATAGTGGCCGAGATCAAAAAGGCGTTACAGTGAGGAGATCATGAACAAGGTATACAGCAGACCGGCAACATTGAAAGATACACCGACTCACTTCTGTCCCGGATGCACCCACGGTATCGCGCACCGGATCGTGGCCGAAGTGATTGACGAGTTGAACATACAGGACCGTACCATCGGCATTCCGGGTGTGGGGTGTAGCGTGTTCTTATATCATTACTTCCCCATAGATGTGTTCGAAGCTCCCCACGGCAGGGCCCCGGCATGCGCGACCGGCATGAAGCGGGTGCAGCCAGACAAGGTTGTCTTTGCCTACCAGGGTGACGGTGACATGGCTG
>JAGYNX010000628.1 GCA_018399855.1 Spirochaetota bacterium | reverse complement strand
CACTGCTGTTTACTCCACGACCAAAGCAAATAGAAGTAGAGCAACCTTCAATAGAAGAAGATATGAAGTTACTCTATGAACACTACAAACTCCATGGCAAAGTATGTTCAGTGTGTGACCTTTACTATTCAATAAACCAGAGCCATTGTGTTGTGTGCGGGGGGAAAATTAAACCGGTGAAAAAAAACAATCATGGCAACCTAATCCCTGAAACGGGAGGTCACGTATGAATAACAGTTCGACAGCATTAATTGAAAAAGAAAATGAGAAAAAAGGCCACGACTGGTACATCCGAAGGTTGACCTTCCTGTCGCCATTCCTGCGTAAAGAAGGGTTTGAGTTTGAGCTGAGATTTTACAGGCGGGTATACATCCGGGTCTTCCGTGACGTTATCTGTCCCCGTATCGCGTCTTCTGCAGGGGATAGTACGCATTCTTTCAACTTCATGTTTATGGGGGATATGCTGTCATTGCGAAAAGACTTCTATACCATTACCGGTATTAACAGGTTTGAGAAATTCACCA
Source organism: Spirochaetota bacterium (assembly GCA_018399855.1). Lineage (GTDB taxonomy): Bacteria > Spirochaetota > UBA4802 > UBA4802 > UB4802 > M55B154. The sequence continues at coordinate 622 of JAGYNX010000628.1, read as the reverse complement.
GGGGGTGGCTTAACGCTATCCCATCCGGAAGATTTTACGATTTAACCGGGTATGCTGCTACGGAAGTACTGCGCGAAATATCCCGGGGAAACGGGTCAATGTTGACAGGTGAAATGGCGAACCAGCTTGTACCACTGGTGGATACCGTTCTTAGTGAATCGGAAATTATCAACGATAGAATAGATGATGAGATAAATTACTCTTCCGTTGCCAGGAACCTTGGTGCGGCCCTCTCCAGTGTTCTGCCCCTGGAAGAACTGCCTCATGTACTTCCAGGAATGATGAATGCCACATGGGGAGTATTCTGGAAAGTGATAAAGGGCTCAGCACAAAGAAGCCCGTTAAGTATCGGTACAGTCGATAAAGAAATAACCAGTCTGCTTCGTAACCATCCCCGCCTTGTTCGTGAAAAGAACATGGAGGCAATGGAGGTGGTAGCCGAATATTCAATGAAGTGGCTGCAGAGGGGAGTAGATGCCTCTTTCTTCCTGCAGATGATATCCATTGCCTGTGCTGCTGAACCTGAAATGACGGCAACTGGAAATACCAATGCCCTCGTTGACGCGTGTGAAAACCTGGAAAATTTTTCACGTTACGGGCTCATCCCGTTGTGCTACCCGTA
>JAGYNX010000627.1 GCA_018399855.1 Spirochaetota bacterium | reverse complement strand
TGTTTCTAGACGATTTAGTTCTACCTTCCGATACAGCCGTCTCTCCAGTTCCTTGGCGTACCTTTTCGAATCAGGAGTTATCTTGTCGTTCATGTCAAAGCACTGGCGTATCTTTCCTTCACTGGTTACCTGGGCACATACTGTTCCCCGGCGAAAGTACACATGTTTGGTATCATCTGCGTAGGAACCAAGACAGTGATTACATTCTTTACCACCGATAACCAGATCTGCCCCGGTTTTCAACCGGTCGGCTTCCAGATCTTCGGGTAACGGTTTCCCGTCTACCAGGAATGTGGAAGTGCGAACCTTTCGATAACCATCGATCTCATTCTGCTTTCGTTCTGCGCGGATATGTCTTTGTATACGATGGTTGAATCCGGTTGTTCTGATAATCTCAACCGGGGACATACCGGAGTTATACTGTTTGTACATATCTTCTCTGTCAAACATACCATACTCCGCCATGTGTCTTCCATCAATCGCAAACATAGTGATTTCTTCCAGCATGCGTGAAGATATATTCACCGATCGTCCTTCTTCCCTGCATACGTGCAGCAGCTTGAGTATATCCTCGCGCCGGTAGTTCTGTACCTTTTTAAGTAGAATACTCTGAATTGAGGTATCATCTACTCCTCTCCTGATAAAGTTTATTGACGCAACGATTCTACTCAGATGGAATAACTGCTCGGTCCTTCCTTCCGGAGTAAATCCGAGGGTAAACATCTCACGACACAAGGCACCTTGTTGCACATAGTGAGAATTCTCCTTCATAAATTTGTAATTACGTGCCCATTCCGGCCAGTGTAATTGTTTCATCTCCGCATTATATACATCGAGAAACGAGGCAGTTTCATCATCGTCACATTCTTCTTCCGCGTTCTGTAATGCTAGACATATACGTATCTGTTCCCAGCTTGAAGCAGCCGGGGCGGTCAGTGCGTTGATCATGTCACCGCGTATGTACTTCCATGCATGTACGGGCATGGGAATAAGTATCGATTCTATACTGCTGGCCGTATCTATAACTGTCATGTTCTTGTTTCCTGGATTTACACTTACAAACCCGTCCATCGACCAGAGAAAGTACTTGTACCAGTCAAGTACCTTGGCACTGGCAACCTTGCTGTTTCTGAGATGTGCCATGGATGC
>JAGYNX010000626.1 GCA_018399855.1 Spirochaetota bacterium | reverse complement strand
TGCTCAATCTTCATGATAGAAAACTTATCATCTCAAGAGGTTCGGTAAAGAAGAACGGTAAAAATGTCTACAACGCGGTAGCGGTATACGAACTGGAGTGGGACCTGGGCACATCTATTATTATTCCCCAGCGCCTGCGACATGACAAAATGGTAACAGTTGAAGTGGAGGGTGTCGATTATCCCGCCAGGTTGATGGAACTGGTAACCCTGATCGCGCTATTGCGACTTGCCTGTACAGGAAAAACCAACTCATGGTATAACACGTATTCAGCAAAAATACTTGTTCATGGATGGAAATCATTCACTAATGAATCTTGAGAATCCGACCTGGCTACCTGCCAAGTACCTCACCAAGTTTTTCTGACAACTGTTGTATTGAATATGGTTTTGGCACAAACCCGTCAGCGCCCTCTTTCATGGCTTTTTCCACCCGTTCATCCATGGCGTACCCTGAAGATAAAATTATTGGAATCCACGGGTTGACATTCTTCATTTCACGAATTAATTCCACGGCTGATACTTCCGGCATTGACATGTCCAGCAGCACAATGTCAATATCCTTATGATTTTTAATGAAGACATCCAGCCCTTTCTCTCCTCCATTCGCGGTCATAACCTGGTACCCGCTGTGTCGAAGCATACCTTCGGCAATACGAAGAATGGCAGGCTCATCATCAACCACCAGAACGTTTCCGCTTCCTTTCTGTATATCTTCTGTGATATTATTCTTTTCTGAAGCCATACCTCCCCCCTTCAGTTCAGGGATATAAATGCTGAAAACAGACCCCTTTCCCTGATCTGACGCAACATCAATAAAACCATCATGTTGCTTGACAATACTGTACACCATGGAAAGCCCCAACCCTGTACCTTCATCTTTTTTCTTTGTCGTAAAGAATGGTTCAAACACTCTTTTGAAGGTCTCCCCGTCCATCCCTACTCCATTATCCCGAATAGTTACATACACATACTGTTTGTCCCGAATTGCATCAGGATTTTTTGTAGCAATAGAATCATCAACTATAACCTGACCTGTTTCTACCGTAAGCTCTCCTCCCTCCCGTTCATCCTCACCACGCATGATAGTCATGGCATGTGACGCGTTCACACACAGGTTAAGTACAGCCTGCTCAATCTGCGTTGGGTCGGC
>JAGYNX010000625.1 GCA_018399855.1 Spirochaetota bacterium | reverse complement strand
GGTAACCTGGTCACTGATACCGAAGAAACAACCCACAATACCGGCTGCATATATTACCTGGAGGTGGTAAAGCATAAAGACAGGCTGTACTTCCCCTTACGGCGATACCTGCCCACTACCACTGTTGTTGAAGAAAAATCACGCATGCCTGTTCGTATCCAGCCGCTGGAGGTTATGGGTGAAAAGGCCCGTGATCACATGCAGTACGCGTGCCTGATGCTTGGTGATGAGCATTTCACCATACAGGACGGCAGGCTGGTTGACCGTTTGTGCGGGGACAGGGAACAGGGGAACAATACCGGGAATTGAGAAAATGAGTTGCACTGTTACCACGGATTATGAGTATAGTGGGTTGATTATATGGCAAGTAACGCCGATAAATTAAAATGCAATACTACTACGGTCGGGGATAAAAAGAAAGTGGCAGATAGAAAAGTGAACATGAACAGGGTACACGTAGCGTGCGTGGCGCTGCTTGCATGTGCCCTGCTGGCACCGGGAAGGGCCGGGTATAGTGCAGAAACACCATCAGAGCTAAACCGCAGGGGTGTGGAACTTGGACGCCAGGAAAAATACAAAGAGGCCCTGCAGAAATTTGACAGGTCAATCAGCTTGTACGATAAATCTTCTGCGCGAACCTTTCACAACAAGGCCTGGGTTCTTGAACTCAAGGGAGAGACGGACGAAGCCATACAGAATTACGAAGAGGCGGTTCGCCGTAATCCCCTGCAGGTTCCATCTCATGAACGCCTGGGTTACCTGTATTATACAACCGGGCTCTACGTCAAGGCGGTATCCACAGGTGAATACGTGCTCAAAATAGATCCCGATAACAGGGAAGTGGTGAAATGGTTGTCAGATGCCTACAGGATGAAGATTCAGCAGCGCCAGGAAGAGCTTCTGGCGAAGAAAGAAGAAGAAAAAAAGGAAGCAGAAAAGCAACCTGCAGCGGAAGAAGAAAAAGAAGCTGAAAAGAAAAAGGAAGAGCAGAAGCGCCTGCTGTATGTCACCTATGATTCTCTCTTCAGAGAGGGCTACTACTTCGGCGGGACTGGCTTTGCCTATATCAAGGACAACGGTGCCGGACCTGATTATGCCAACATGCTGCATGTAAACCTTACCCCTGGAACCAGCTGGGAACTTGACGTGCTCACC
>JAGYNX010000624.1 GCA_018399855.1 Spirochaetota bacterium | reverse complement strand
AAGCCGCCGGAAGAGATAGAATTTCATTCATCACTTACCAGTTTCAGGCCCCAACTGGATGAGAACGTTCAATCGGCTACGTGTACCCGTGCATGGCGCTTGGCGGGTTTCCGGTATCCTGAAAAAATAGATACAGGTCATACCGGCGTACAGGTTGTTCGGGCATGGCCTGTGAACGAAAAAACCATTGTTATATGGCTGCGCGAACTTACCGGAAATCATGTGCGCACAGTTATCAGATTTAATAGTGACATGAATATTCAAGAAGCATGGAAAGCACGCAGTGACGGTGAGCCTGTGGGACGGATAGCTGCTTCCCGTAACAGGATACCACTTCAGATGGAACCCGGACAGTTAAAAATTTTGAGAGTGAAGCTGTCTGATACAAACAAATAAAGGGGGGATCATTATGGAAAAGACATATAATCATGAACATGTGTTGGCCCTGTGTGAAAGGCTTGAGAAGATATACACGCCGTCGGTGGCTGACATATTGGATGAAATGGGTTATATGAACCAGGCCATGCACGCGGGATTCTCTCCCATCATGCCTGGCATTGCGATTGCAGGGCCAGCCTTTACCCTTGACGAAGCGAAAACCCGTAAGAGCCAGCGCCTTGATGATTATGACCCGGAATTCGTGGCGAAGGTGCTTTCTGACATATTTGGCAACATGGAGAAGGGCCAGGTGGTATGCGTGAATACCAACGGCTTTCACGGTGCGGGGGCCTTCGGTGAGCTTATGTCCACCACCTGCAAGTACTTTGGGGGTGTAAAAGGTGCGGTTGTGGATGGTCCCATACGTGATATCAGCAGGATCCTTGAAATAGAGTTCCCCGTCTGGGCGAAGGGGAACATTCCCACAGATTCAATCGGACGGGTGGACATGGTGGGTATCGGGAGTCCCATTTGGTGTGGGGGTATTCGGGTAAACCCGGGGGACGTGGTGTTCGCCGACATGGACGGGGTAGTGATCATTCCCATAACCGATGTTGACCTTGAAGAGGTGGTAAGCCGGGCTGAAGAGGTGGCCATGGCCGAGCGCCGCTCCAGGAAGGAAATCCGCTCCGGGAAGTCACTGCTTGACGTGTATAAAAAATACGGGAAACTGTGATGTCTGTCATAAGCTTTTACTACTACGACCGCAAACTTGATATCAGCATACCTGGTAAA
>JAGYNX010000623.1 GCA_018399855.1 Spirochaetota bacterium | reverse complement strand
ATGGATTCAAATCGAACCACCTCCCTTTTCTGGCGAAAAAGCTCTGAAACCATCAGCCCATTCTTGTCATAGATCTTGGTGGTTACCTGGGGGGTAAAGCTTGCGATTTCTTTCACCTTGTAGAAATCGGATACAAGTATAACGACGAAAGCAATGAGCATGCCCCCGATCAGCCCAAAAATCAGCGGCTTTACGTACCTGAAACGCATGAACAGGGTATCAAACCATGACGCGATACCCGATACAACCGCTGGCATATGAAAAGATGACCCTGACCTGCCACCTCCGGTGGGGGAAGGGGATGTGGGAAGATGAAGCCTTGTTTTATTTCCTGTATATTTTGCCATTACTAATCCAACTACCGTAGTTATTCAACACATCCATAAAAAGAGATATCCGTCAAAGATTTTTATACAATTAGAACACCCTGACAAATTACAATCAAAAAAAATTTTCATATTTTGCAAATGTTCTCATTTTTTTAAAAACAATAGATATTCGCCAATACGTTTTCATATATACATATAAACGTTCATATTTTCCCGTAAATGACTATATTAGTTCTTACCCTATATCTTTATTTAGTCGATTTTCAAGACTGTAGTATAAGCATTTATGCTGGCTATCATGGAAGATAGCTGAGAAATTCAAGGAGGAAACCATGATTATTAATCACAACATCAGCGCCATCTTCGCCCACAGGACATTGAAGTTTCACCACTGGGCAGTAAACAGTGACATGGAGAAGCTTTCATCAGGTCTCAGGATCAACAAGGCTGGTGATGACGCGTCCGGTCTTGCCGTTTCAGAGAAGATGCGTTCACAGATCCAGGGTCTCAGGCAGGCCGAAAGGAACACAGAGGACGGCATGTCAATGATTCAGACTACTGAAGGATATCTCCAGGAAGTTCACGATATACTTCAGAGAGTGCGTGTTCTGGCGGTTCAGTCTGCCAACGGTATTTACACACCCGAGGACAGGCAGCAGATCCAGGTGGAGATATCCGAGCTGGTGGACGAAGTTGACAGGATCGCGTCACAGGCTGAATTCAACAAGATGAAGCTTCTTACCGGTTCATTCGCAAGATTGCACCCAACAGCTTCCATGTGGTTTCATATGGGCCCCAACATGCATCAGCGTGAAAGGGTTTTCATTGAGACCATGACCACTGCCG
>JAGYNX010000622.1 GCA_018399855.1 Spirochaetota bacterium | reverse complement strand
CATGACAAAGAGGAATGTGCCCTTCTTCATTCAAAATTGACATTGAAATTTGTGTTATTACTCGATATTTAATTCACCCCCATGTGAAGGAATACGAATGGTATTTGTGTATTTACAAAGGGAAAGAAATCCCAAAAAGAAAGTGACATCCCTCCACGGGGAGTGATAGTATTGGCAGCATGCATCAGCACATTTGCCGGAGGACGGTATGAAATTCCCCATGAAGCAAAGATGGTATTATATCCCTGTTGTCATATTGATGGTGATGTCGGCAGTCACCATGAGTAGTGCCTACAGGGTAGACGTTGAGGAGATCAGGAAAGCGAAGAAGGTTGAATTCCAGAACTACCGGGGGAAACTGCGTAAAAAAGAGGCGGTTGCAGAGATCAGGGCCATTGGTAAAAAGCTTGCCGGCACAGGGAAAAAGGGATGGATACGGTTCCATATGAAATACTCGTTGATTCATGCCCGCTCAGGAAAGGATACAGGCAAGCTCGGTGCCGACATCTTCTCCATCGACAAAGATGCCCGGGTGGGGCATGTGAAGAACATACGGCGCATCGTCGCCGGGTATCTTTCTGCCATGTATGGCTATTCCTCCCGTGACGCCGGGGCGCTGGCGTTGTTTCTCACCTATTATAACGCCGTATACAGGGGGGACGTGGAATACCTGGGTGAACGATACAGGGCAGAGGTGATGAAACATGTGAACAGTGAGAACGCCGGTCTTGCCCTGAAATATACACAGTGGCCGGGAAACACAAGAATGCTTATCCCGGTTACCACCGATCCCGGCCGGGGAAAGCTTGACTCTATCGACGCGGACATCATTACCGACGATCACACCAGGCGGGAAATTCGCAAGGATGATACCCATATCCCGGAAAGAAAGGACATGGTAGACCTGAAGAAACGGGTACTTGAAAAGGATAAGGACGAGCTCAGGGAAGAGAAGCGGGAGCTGAAAGAGGAAAAACGTGACCTTGTGGAAAAGCGAAAAGAACAGGAAGAGCAGAAAAAAGAGATAGCAGAAGAGAAGAAAAAAACTCCCGATGAAACCACGCAGGAAAAGATTAAAAAGAAAGAAGGGGAAATAAAAAAAGAGGAAAAAGAGATAAGGAAGAAGGAAAGGGAAGTAGCTGAAAAAGAAGACCAGATCCAACAGAAAGAAGAGGA
>JAGYNX010000621.1 GCA_018399855.1 Spirochaetota bacterium | reverse complement strand
CCCGGCATCAACACCGGCCCTGTGAGTGGGCATGTAAATGGATATACACGGATAATCGGTTTCGTTTACAAGGGTTTTCAGCTCGTTCATTGTTATCAGGTCCATGGATTTTTCCTCCCGCATTAGGTTATTCAGTTGCTTTCAGGATACTCTATTTTATGCAGGAAGTCAAACCCGGTAAAAACAACTCATTCGTCGGCAACATAGGACTTCATTAGAAATGGCAGTAATAGTATAGAATAAACCATCAAACCGATACTCACATACCATGGCCAGAATATTGCAGTAAACAGTGCGATATAGGTGGACACGGCGATACTCCCGGCCATGGCCGTCAACGCTCCCCGCTCTGATACCTTTATGCCAGAACCCGCCGTGATGAATATTCCCAGCACCCCGCCGTAGGTAATTGACGTAACCGCCAGGCCGATCTCTACCAGGGGGCTTGTGGTGCTCTGCACACCGATTGCTATTCCCATTAAAACGGTAATCCAGCCAAGGGACACCAGTTGTGACAATCGCATCTTCCATTTCTCGCTCATCTGCCGGGAATCGATATCAACAACATCGTAAAGAGTAGAGGCGGACAGTGAATTTATTGAAGAACTCAGGCTTGACATGGCTGCCGCGAAAATTCCAGCCAGCATGATACCCTTTAATCCAGCAGGCAGCGTATTCACAATAAAAAACGGCATTATTTCATCGCTTCGAGAGAAATCTTGCCCATTGAGATGTATGGTTAAGAATGTTCCAAGTACCAGGAACAGGCCAAATTGCAGAAATACAAAAATGCCGCTTCCCACCATGGCCTTCTTCGCGTCCTTCTCAGAACGGCACGAAAGAACCCGCTGCATTATGAGATGATCGGTACCATGGGAGGATACCGATAAAACGGCCCCGCCGATAATACCGGAGAAAACGTTGTAACTGCCAAACAGTGACCCTGCCCCGCCTGAGAGTCCCATGGTAAACACATCAAATTTTTCCGGCGGAATTATTTTTATAAACTCCACCAGTGACATTCCCGACGCGTCCACGATAATGTATATACCCGCAAGAGCGCAGAATAAATACAGAAAAAGCTGAATAGAATCAACCACGATGACAGACCTGATCCCGCCATATATGGTATATACAAGCGTTGCCAGTCCGATCACCAGGATGGAAACAGGGTAAT
>JAGYNX010000620.1 GCA_018399855.1 Spirochaetota bacterium | reverse complement strand
GCTGACTAACGGAACCCTTTTCTGGAATAAAGAGGTGCGAAAGAGGGTGTTGCGGGCCGATGTGATTATCCCCTCCCTTGACGCGGCGGTATCAGAAACCTTCAACCGCATAGGCAGGCCGGTAACACCGGTAACAATGGAAAAAACCATCGATGGGCTTACCAGCCTGCGAAGTGAATACAACGGCCTTCTTGTGCTTGAAATATTCATTATACCGGGGGTGAACACCTCGGAAGAAGAACTCTTGCATCTGAGGCAGGCCGTATTGCAGATTGATCCCGATGTTATCCAGTTAAACAGGCTTGACCGGCCCGGCACAGAAGAGTGGGTAGACCTCGCGGATGACAGGGTAATGAATATGGTTGCCGACTTTTTAAAGCCGATGCGGGTGCAGACGGTTGGTAAACCCGTATACCAGGTGCGAAGCACACCCGACAATGAAAAACTGGAAGAATCGGTACGGGCCGTATTGTCCCGCAGGCCCTCAACCATGGAAGACCTGTCTTCCACTCTTGGCATACGAAGAAGCCAGTTGAGCAAGATTTTGCACCTTCTCAGGGAAAAGGGGCTGGTGGAAGAATACAAGATGGAGCGTGGCTGGTTTTACCGGCTGAAACAGGATGAGAACTCCTGATCAATGTATACCGGCAACCCTGCTGGCGATGGCTTTGCCGGCCTCTTGAATATTCTCTTTCCCGTCTATGGTTTGTGACACATACACAACGATTTTTGATGTAGAGATTTCCACCAGCCGTGCCGAAACCCGCACGTGTTCACCCATGGGTATAATCGAACCAAGCAAGAGGTAGCGGGGCAGTTTCGTCCCGCCCGGGGGCAGTTTTGACAGCATGATAACTTTTTCTTTTCCCCGCATTTTCGAAAGACGTGTTCGAAGGTCATCTTCCAGGGCGGCAGCCAGGTTGTTGCCAGAACCTGGTGACTGGAATTCCCCAATGGCAATATCATACTGCAGGGGGGCAGGGGAAGTATTTCCGGCGGGTAGTTCATTGCCACCAGCGGGTATAAAAGCAGGGGTCTCTTCCAGCACATTTGTCTTGAGTTCATGCTGAATATACTTAACCGTATAATAGGTGCCGGTTGTTATGGCCCCTGTTGTAACCAGTAGTGCCGTTGTTGCCACCATGGTACTTTTTGCCACAGACAGGGGTATGCCAAAACGCCTG
>JAGYNX010000062.1 GCA_018399855.1 Spirochaetota bacterium | reverse complement strand
AAAGGAAACAGAATAGTTTGCAGTATTAGAATTTAATCTGCAGTGAATTCACCCAGAGCCCGTGGATGTTGCAGTAGGATTTTGCCAGCACCGTCCCTGATTTATCTGTTTTAAAGGCGCAGGTTATTTCCGGATGGGTATAGATACCGCTGCTGTCGGGACCATCGGTTGACGCGCCATGGGCGGGAAAATCCGCTCTTCCAACCTGGTATGGGAATTTGTCCCCATCAGCCTGAAAGTATACCTCTATCCACGCGATGTGATGGGCAGTGGTATTGGGATGGGCAATCTCCTTGCCCACGCTTACTGTTACCTTTCCAAATTCACCCTCCTTGAAAGGCGCAGCAACATCGATAACCGGCACATGTTTCTCAGATTTCCAGTCGGCAGACTGTAACAGGTCTTTAAATTCCTTCATTGTACTACCTCCAGATATATTTAGATACGATCAGTTCATACTTGACCAATCCTGCTTATCTATGTATTCACTATTATATGTCATGGGTGTTACAGCGTGCAAGTACCTGTCCTGAAAAAAATCTTCTTGATAAAATACGGTACAATTCGAATAGTTCATATTCCCATAATCTATACAAGCAGGCAGGTTAATGAATATACTTGAAAACTTAAACGAAAATCAGTCAAAAGCAGTTCTTGCCACAGATGGCCCCCTGCTGATCCTGGCGGGTGCAGGTTCAGGCAAAACAAGGGTAATTACCCATCGAATAGCATATCTTATCCGGGAAAAAGGTGTTCCTCCATTTGCCATAATGGCTGTTACATTTACCAACAAGGCCGCGGGTGAAATGCGCAGCAGGATAATCGACCTGATTGGTCCACTCGGAGAACAGGTGTTTATGAAAACCTTCCATTCGGCATCGGTATACATTCTCCGAAGATATGGAAACATCATCGGGGTGCCATCCGGCTTTACCATATACGATCAGCGTGACCAGGAAATGCTGATCAAAGATATTCTCATAGAGAAGAACCTTGATCCCAAGAAAATACGCCCGGCCATGATCGCGTCAAAGATTTCCGAGGTAAAGGACAGGGCAGAGATACTGGAGGGGGGAGATGTCAACTCCCTGCTTCCCGACTACTATTCATTCAGCCTTTCCGATATATACGAGCAGTACCAGTTGCGGCTTACCGCATCAAACGCCCTTGATTTCAACGATCTTCTCATCAAAACCGTTGAGCTGCTGAGAAAAAGCCCTGAAACACTGGCGGCGCTGCAAAAGAAGTGGCGGTATTTCATGATCGATGAGTACCAGGATACAAATTATTCACAGTATCTCATCTGCAAATACCTCGCCTCGGCCAGTCGCAACCTGTGCGTGGTGGGTGACGACGATCAATCCATCTATTCCTGGCGCGGTGCCGATGTCCGCAATATTCTCAATTTTGAAAAAGACTACAGCGATGCCCGGGTAATCACACTTGGGGACAATTACCGCTCAACAATTCAAATACTGGCGGTTGCCTCTTCTATCATACAGATGAACAAGTTTCGCAAGGAGAAGATGCTCAACGCCTTTCGAGGTGAGGGCGAACCGGCAGTATGGTGCCAGGCCAACAACGAGTACGGTGAGGCCGAGTACGTGGTGAACACCCTTATATCGCTGAAACATCGGGAGGCACTGAAAAACGACGATTTTGCCATCTTCTATCGTACAAACGCCCAGTCACGTATTTTTGAGGAACATCTTCGCAGGGAAAATATACCCTACAGGGTGGTCGGCGGTCTCCGGTTTTACGACAGGAAAGAGATCAGGGACATTCTGGCATACCTGCGATTTATCACCAACCCGTCAGATACCATTTCACTGTCAAGGATCATCAATACACCCGCAAGGGGAATCGGTGCGGTAACCGTAGAGAAAATAAAGGACCAGGCCTACCAGGAACAGACATCAGAGTGGGGAATAATACGCCGCGGGCAGCAGGGAAACAAGAAAACCTCAGCGGGTATACGCACTTTTGCCGACATCATCACCAGGTCAATGGAAATGGCCCCCCGGGTACCCACCGACATGAAATTGGCCGAATTTGTCCAGGAGGTCATCGAACTCTCCGGGTATACCGCGTCTTTAAAAAATGATAACTCTCTTGAAAGCAGGTCACGACTTGAAAACCTGGACGAATTCATTAACAGTATTTTTGAATACCAGGAGTTTAATCCGGATGCCACGGTTGACCAGTTTATCCAGGAAATTTCATTGCTGACAACCACTGAACAACCCGAGCCGGAAGATCTTCCCCTGGAAACGGTCACTCTTATGACCGTTCATAACGCCAAGGGACTTGAATTCCCGGTTGTATTTCTTACCGGTCTTGAAGAAGGCCTCTTCCCTCACGTGAACAGCAGTGACAGCGAAGAAGGTATAGAGGAAGAACGCCGCCTGTGTTATGTTGGCATCACGAGGGCACAAGACCGGGTATACCTCACCAATGCCCATCAGCGCAGGGTATACGGAAATACTCAAGATAAGTTGCCCTCATGTTTCCTGAATGAAATACCCCCTGAACTGTTGAAAACAACCACCCACGGTCCCCAGGAGAATAGTATATCATACAATGCGGCTCCCACGTGGGGCAGAAGCAGCAGCCACGATAAAAGCGCAACCCGTGAACACGCCCCTTCCCTAAAGCCGGCGGTTTCAGATTCACAATACAGTGTAAACCAGAGAATTATGCATCCGCGTTATGGTACGGGGAAGATTGTGGAAATCCAGGGGAAAGGTGACAATGTAAAGCTGACAATACGTTTCTCAAGCGGGGGCAGCAAATCATTTCTGGAAAAACATACTCCGCTGGAGCGAATATAAATACTTGACATTCAAGGGTGCATCACCTAACAATATTCCATCATAATTAAAAAAGAAAAATATGGAAACCGGCATGGAAAAAACGCACAAGATCACTACAGACGTTATTGAAGAAGTTCCGGTGCTTTTTGTTGAAGGTGATATCACCTCAGAAGCAGACAGCGATATCATGAAACATTATACCGAGATGAAGGAGACCCATTCTCCGTATCACATGATAATCAACTTTGACAAAACAAAGTATATCAATTCTGCCGGTATCGCCACCCTCATCAACATCATCCAGGATCTGGGTGATATTGGTGGTAAAATTTCTTTTGTCGGCCTCTCAAATCACTTTCAGAAAGTGATGGATATTGTGGGGATATCAGATTTTGTTGATATTTTCCACACAAATGACGAGGCATTTAAGCATATTGCAAAAGACAAGTGATCATCTGCCTCAATCCTGTATAAAACTAAGCCCGAGTTTTTTCAGGGTTTTCTTTCGAGGTACCCCATCTTTGTTCCATCCCCTGAGCCTGTAATATTTCGGCAGCATTTTTGAAAGAGGAACTTTTGTTTTCTTGTTTCCCGGAACAAGCTCCTCGTCTGTAAACCGTTTGGCCAGCGTATCGGTTGATTTGTCAATACCTTCCCGCAGGTTAAACAGGCGTTCCATGGTATATCCCCGCTCGCCAACCATATAATATTTCCCGAAATCCATCTTCATGCCGGTAGAAAGTGCTATAGCTTTCGAGTGTGGCAGCATGGGTAAATGCATTTTCAATACACTTTTTGGCATCATTACAATCCAGTCGATCAGCAGCCATGTATGGGTTAACAGCCAGCTGATAACCGATGACAAGACCCTGCTTCCCGGCACCTTGAATGCTGCCGAAGGAACAAATGTCCATGATGTGAACAGGCAGTTACCACCCGCGCTTATGGCAGCCAGTAAATTCTGATCTAGAATTGTCCAGGATGGTTTTGAGCGGTAATGATGTGGATCAAGTGTCACGGGACCGGTAACCTCGAAATAAATCATGTATCCACCATCCAGGTGACACGCCCCACGCGAGGCGGTGGCATACCCCAACCCGTGCCCTACGGCCCCCCTTGGTTCATAGGCAGCCAGTTCAAGCCCTTTCACATGGGGGGCAAAGTCTTTACCGCCAAATTTTTCTGAAAGGGTCTTAACTCCCTCTGCCAGTTCCTTCCCCACACCACGTTTGCAGGCTATATCATCAAGTATACCGTCGATATTGTCAGACTTGCCGAATTCTACCCCTGAATCCCATATCCCCTTTTCATTCAATTCAGCAGCAAAACCCATCAGTGTACCCACGGTTATGGCATCCATTCCAAGCAGGTCAAGCTTGTAATTCCATCGAATGATGGCATCCATATCATTGATCATCATGTTTGATCCAAGCAGGCAGAGAATCTCATACTCGGGCCCCTTGACTTCCCTGCCGTCAATATTGACTATCCTCCCACAGCGAATTGGACATGACACACACCCGTAATTCTTTACAAGAAATTCATCGGCCAGGCGTTCACCCCCAATACTGTATGCGTCATGGTAAGACCCCGAAGTGAAATTTTTCGTGGGAAGGGCGTTTTTCATAGACAGGGAAGTAAGAAACCCTGCCGTACCATAACGGGGTGCGAAATCACCCGTTGCAGGGTGGTCTTGAAGCATCTTGATCCATTTTTTTATCACTTGCTTGAATCCATCCGGCTTCTCAATGGGAACTTTCTTGTTTCCCCGGGCAACCATCCCTTTAAGGTTCTTCGAGCCCATTACCGCACCCATTCCGGTTCTTCCGTGACTCCGCTCCTGTGATACCACCGACGCGAATTTAACCTGGTTTTCACCGGCAGGGCCTATGGCCATGGTGCCACCCTTACCCATGGCCTCCTGTGACTTCTGTGTATCCATTCCCCATATTTCAGCACCGTCACGAATGGTCACCTTTCCATTGTCAATCTCCAGGTATACCGGTTTTTCAGACCTGCCCCGAACCACAACCCCGTCGTACCCGGCCTTTTTTAAATGTATACCAAAATTACCCCCGCTGTTAGAGTGGCCAATGGCACCGGTAAGAGGACTTTTGGCAGATATATCGTACCTGCTTGAAGAAGGAGCCCCGCTCCCTGTCAGGGGAGAGGTCATGACGATCAACAGGTTATCGACGGAAAGGGGATCAACACCCTTTTTAAGTTCATCCCAGAGTATTTTCGTGCTTAAAAACCTTCCCCCCAGAAAAAGTTCACGATCCGTATCCGTTACCGGGTATTCCCCAACAGTTCCGCTGGTAAGATCAATATCAAGCACCTTGCCCATATATCCTTTATACCGTGTCGCCATAATACAACTCCTTGTTATTTATCAATACCTTTCCATTTTTCGGGTGCCCCGTACAATACGAATGGTGCCGGGTTGATAGAACCACCTCCGGCAGCCATGTACCCCATACCCAGGTACAACCGGTCGTGTATCTTCCGTATCTCATCATGCATTGAATGAACTAAACCCCCGTTATGGGGACCATAGTCCAGGTGAAAGGAGATGCGATCGTCGATTGTGGAAGGTCCCACCCATGTACTCATTTTTCTCGTTCTATGAATATCACCATCATCCCCCTGGTCACCGAATAAATTATATCCCCATCCCTTTTCCTTTTCAAAAGGAAAAAATGCCTTACCCAGCCATTTACCAGTACCAAAAAAATGATGGGTGAAATAATCCGCGGCAAAAGCCATGATACCAACCGGTAACGTTCTTGCCTTGTATTCCCCTTTCATTTCTCCAAACGCTGGAGCCGGGGCAGCATAGAAAAGCTGAAACACTTCGGCTTTTGATAGAGAATGAATATCCTCGATGGTGGCATCTGCAGCCGGTTTTCCAAGTATTTCATCCATGGACTGTCCATCCCAGCCACCCATGCCTTTCTGTAATATATTAATTCCCACCAGCACCAGGTTAATGGCAATGAGAACACTAACTATTATTAATATTTTTTTCATCATTTTCCATTCCTTCCTTTTGTTGAATCATTGGCGTGCCACATGCCCAGCATGCTGTTTACCCTGTCCATAACATGCACCGGAAGTAACAGTTTCATAAGGGGTGTCAGAAATTTTACCGACACGCTGGGCACTGCTACCATTGCCCTGTCTTTCCTTATGCCCTTTAACACCTGCGAGGTTACCTGTTCCGTTTTGAGTAGCTTTGTTCCTGTCACCATTTTCGCCCCTTCAAACATCCCCGTTCCCACGGTATTGGGACATACACAGGTCACGCCAATTTGTAACCGGTTTTTCTTCATCTCCTGCCTGAGGGCATCAGAGAACCCCACAACCCCGAATTTGCTGGCACAATACGCGGACAGGTTGGGAATGGCCAGTATGCCCCCAGCCGAAGCCATGTTCACCACGTGTCCCTCTCCCAGTTGTATCATTTGGGGAAGAAATGCCCTGCACATCCAGAACATTGAAGCCAGGTTTACCTGCAGCATTTTATCAATCAGTTCATCCTTCAGGTCCAATAACTCCCCCGCCTTCATGATACCCGCGTTATTCACCAGCAGTGAAACTGGCCCCAGATCCTTTTTTACTTGTTTTGCCAGTTCATATACGGCCTTTCTGTCTGAAATATCGCATACATATGTTCGGCATGAACCTTTTTTTGACAGCTGGTTCTCGGTATTCTCAAGCTCTTTCTTATTCACATCAACCAGTGCCAGTATACAGCCCTCGTCCATCAACATTGACGAAAGGCTTTTTCCCATTCCCATGGCAGCACCTGTAACCACCGCCACTTTACCCCTTAATTGTTTCACCCCCCACCTCCAAATCCTGTTAATTTTATTTTGTTAATAATATTTCTTTCAATTTCGAAGCTGTATCAATAAAACACAATATTTCCTGGTTGCTGAATTTTTTCAGATTATTTATTATTATGTCATAGGTATGGTCTTCCACCTGGCCTACCAGGTTTTTCCCGTCCTCCTTGAGGGTAACCAGCATTTTTCTTCGATCATTGTCACATTTTCGCCTGGAAAGAAGATTCCGTTTTTCCAGCCTGTCGATAAGGCGTGTGGCAGTACTTATGGGTATATGCATTTCTGTGGCAATTTCACTCATGGGGGCGTTACTTCTGCGCCGCAAAAACTGAAGCAGGTAAATCTCACCGTAGGTAAGATCAAATACAAAGACTTTCTCACGTTCAAAGGCAAATATTGTCCTGAGGGCATTAAAGAGTATTTCGTCTATTTCTGATCGTGTTACTTCTTCTGGCATTGCATGCTCCCATGTTCATAATATGCACATGAAGGCACATTTACTTGCATTATGCAAGTAAAATTTTATTTTTCCCCTGAGTCCCTGGTATTATGAGTTGATGATGAGAATCTCTTTTTCAAGATCCTCGAGTGAGTATACACGCCTGCTGTCGGGAAGTGATTTCAGAAAGACGTTACCGTATGTCTTCCCGCATATCCTGGAGTCAAGAATGGCCACCACCCCTCTGTCCCGGGAACTGCGTATCAGGCGCCCAAATCCCTGTTTTAGAAGAAGCACGGCTTCCGGAAGCTGGTACTGTCCGAATGCGTTTCCACCGGCTTCTTTTATCCGTTCAATTCGCGCCTGCACCGGGGGATTATCGGGTGCACCAAAAGGCAGGCGCATGATGATGACACATCGAACCATGTCACCCGGAAGATCGATACCCTGCCAGAAAGAGTGCGTGCCAAGTAAAATACCGTTTACATCATCCCTGTAGCCTGTTAACGCTTCCGTAGCGGACATCTCACCCTGGCAGTACAGCCCATTGGGTAGATGATCCTGTAGAAAATTTTTAACTGATCCCAACATGGAGTACGAGGTAAACAGCATGAGGGTTCTTCCTCCCACCATGCTGATAACACTGGCAGCGTCACGTGCGGCCATTTCAGCATAATTATCCTGCACCGGGGATGGACCGTTCCTGTTTAAAAAAAGTATGGATTGCCGCTTATACTGGAAGGGAGACTGGCAGATCAGTGACAGGTAGTCATGTAATCCCAGCCGTGAAGCTATATACGAAAAATCATCATTGATGGCAAGGGTTGCCGAGACAAAACAGAGACTTTCATAATAACCGGCCACATCTCTTGAGAATATATCATTGATCTCAACAGGCTGCCCTACAAGGTCGAGGTCACCGATAAGAACGTCCCGTTGCCGTTCAACCCAGTATACAAAATTTTCATTACCCATGGTAATAAACAGGTTGAGGTTGTCCATGAAGGTAAAAAGTCTCCCCCGTAACATGTCAAACTCGCTCAACTCCATCTCTTCGCATTCTTCGTTGACATGGGCCTCCATGAATTCGAGGCTCTTCTTAAGTGCGTCAACCAGCGGTTTTCCCTCCGGCAGTGTTTTTTTTACCCGGTGTACCGACGAAGCATGGGGAAATACACGTTGCAGGGTGGCAAAAAAAAGATCCGCTTCTTTCAGAATGTCCCCTGTAATCTGGTGTACCTTTACCGCGGCATCCGGTGGAAGGACATTCTCTACAACCGCCCCTCCCTTTCTTTTCCTGATCAGCCTGTCCAGTGTCTCCCGAAGACTCTTTGCTGATAACCGAAATCCAAGCTGTGTGGATGCGATCCGCTCAAGGGAATGGGCCTCGTCGAAAAAAACCGCGTCCATGTCCGGAAGGTAGGTTTTACCCGATGCCACGTTGGTAAAGAAAAGGTAGTGATTCATCACCAGCAAATGTGATTCCTGCCATTCTTTTTTTGCCCTGAGAAACACGCACCTGGACGCGTACCTGCACCGGTTCATCCCGCATGATTCAGGATCACGGCAAATCTTCTGCCAGAATTCTTCACCGGCACGTATATCAAACCTGGTAATCACCCCCCGGCCATCCATAAGCCTGCCGATATGTTCAACCTGCTTTAGCTGGGCGGCTGAGACTTCACCATGGGTTTGTACCATCTCCAGTCTTTTTCTGCAGGGATAGTTAGAACTGCCAAGACAAAGAGAATAGCGTGGATCTTCACCGGTAAGTTTTTTAACGATACTACAGGCTACGGGTATTTCGTGGAGCATTATCTGCTGCTGCAATGCTTTCGTTTCAGTAGTTACCGCCACCTTTTTGTTCTCGGTAACTGCGTAATACAATGCGGGAATGAGATATGCCACTGTTTTTCCTACGCCGGTTCCCGCTTCAATAATACAGCGTTTACCATTGTACAGGCTCTCGAAGATACAACCCGACATCTCCGCCTGGGCTTCCCTCTGCTCATAACCGTCTACAAGTTCTGCAAGTATACCCTTTTCATTAAATATTTCATCAATCATCCAAC
>JAGYNX010000619.1 GCA_018399855.1 Spirochaetota bacterium | reverse complement strand
GAACGTCTCATCCAGGTAACATTTAATGCTGCTGTAGGTACAATCACGCGGATCATTGACAAATTTCATGCGGACAGGGTTGAACGCAAGGTACCACAACAACCACATCAAGTATTCAAGGGGATTATCTGAAAATTCAATCACTTCATCCTTAAAACGTTCATTCCAGAAGGGACCTGTTCTATCATGCAGCTTATTGTAACGTTCTGCGTACCGGGCCTTGATATATTGAATTATCCGTGAGATGGATGCTTCTCCTTCAATAGTTTGAATGATAAAATGGAAGTGATTGTGCATTATCTGGTAGCCGATGAAATTGAAATTATACTTTTCCTGGGCATCAACCATCACCTGTATGAACATCCTGGCGGCATTCTTCTTGTGCAGCAGCGCCCTTTTTTCAATGCATCGTGAGAATACGTGATGGGTAATCCCCTGTACTTGTGTTCGTTGTGGTCTTGGCATAGGTTCCTCCGTCAATTGTCGTGATAGTGAAGTCATGGGTCTCTATAAAGCTATACGTTTGAAAATGGCTGGTCGTAAAAAAAAATGGTAAAAAAGTGAGAAAAAGGGAGGGGTCAGAGCAAAAAGTTTAAGAAATGGCTGAAAACTGGTTTCCTGGATGCCAGAACAGGTGCAATCACGCTTCAGTTGTAAAATCCAGTCACCAACATTGACTGGTGGAACTGATTATATAGAAAAGGGTCAGAGCCTTAAGAATCATCGAACGAAAAAGGTATAGGGGTCAGAGCCTCATAAGAGCCTCATAACAAAATCATCCACAACAACCACATCCCCCTCTCCCAACACACCACCACCCAAAATAATTCCTTATGAACTGAAAAAAAATAACCGATACAGGTAATGAAGAACCAGCAGGATGCGAACCAAAAGTCCATGGAGGGAATATGATGACACCGGTTATGGCTCTGAAAAAAATACTGGAGAAGGAAATATCCATCTACCGGGAAGTGTTGCGCCTTGAAGAAGAAAAAGGCGAATCCATCATCAACAGGGACGGGAAACAGCTTGAAGCGGTTACCCAGCAGCAGGAGAACCTTCTAAAAAGTATCGGTACACTGGAAGAAGAACGGATACGAGTAATAGAAGCATATTCCCGCCAGAATCATCTTGAAGATCTGGGCAGGCCCGTAACGTTGAAAGACGTTGTAACCCTGATGGACGAAG
>JAGYNX010000618.1 GCA_018399855.1 Spirochaetota bacterium | reverse complement strand
CCGTTCAATGAGCTGATTTTTTGTAATGGCTTCAATCAAACTTTTTCCCGCGAAGGGTATAATCTTATTTCCATTGAATTCGTCCGGATACACAGCCCCCGACACATCAATGATGGTTGCCATAATGTCAATCAGATGTCCGGGCTGGTGGCGCAGCTCACCATGTGATTTTACCGCAGCAGGCCAATGTACGATCAGAGGGGTAGAAATGCCCCCTTCATGCACCCAGTGTTTATATTTTCTGAAGGGGGTATTGGAAACATTGGCCCAGGTTGGTCCGTAGGCATGATAAGTTTGGTCGGAACCGGCCATCACTTTTTCGCTCATGACTACTACCGGGAAACCCTCCCGGTTTTGCTGCGGGACCATCTTTTTCTGCAGTTCATCAGGCGACATGGGTTGAAAAACAGGCAATTCTGATAGTTCATCAAACTTACAGCGTGCTTTATGCCCGCCAATTGTTTCTGCACAACCACCATTGTCCTGAAGAAAGAAGATCAGTGTATTATCCAGAATACTTTCTTCCTTCAGCTTGTTTACAATTTTACCGATCCCCTTGTCCATGCGGGTGATCATTGCAGCATATACTTCCATATTACGGGCATGCCATTCGCGGTGCTCCTGGGTTTCCCAATCGCCGACCTGTTCAGACATTGCCCAGGTATCATCAATCAATCCAAGATCAATCAATTTCCGATATCGCTTCTCACGAATTGCAGCATATCCCTCATCATACTTCCCACGCTGCAGAGCAATTTCATCTTCAGGGGCATGCAGCGGCCAGTGGGCAGCTGTATAGGCAACGTACATAAAAAATGGGCTTTCAGGAGATTCTATCTCGTGCTCACCGATGAACTTCACCGCATTATCGCTGATGGCATCTGTATAATACCACTTTTCTTCCGGCCGGTATTCCGGATCGTTAACGGGCGAGATAAACGCATTATCCCGGGTCAGTGTCCAGGGATCCCAAAGGCTGCCCGCGCCAATAATCGTTCCGTAAAATTTTTCAAAACCACGCTGCAGCGGCCAGTTGTATTTCAGCGAGTCAATATCTTCCAGGTTGCGGGCCACGTGCCACTTCCCTGTCATATATGTCCGGTAACCCTCAGGATTCAGCACTTCAGCAATGGTTACACATTGGGTACCAATTTCTCCCCGGTAACCCGGTTCGCCCTCATCACCGGTC
>JAGYNX010000617.1 GCA_018399855.1 Spirochaetota bacterium | reverse complement strand
GCGATGAGTGTGCCGTCCTCAAGCATGCCGATGTTGCCCTCGAACCAGTTCACGTTGTAGGTTTTCAGGTCAAATTGTTCCTGCACCTGGTCAACGCTGTGCGCGGCGCATTTCCAGAGCAGCTTTCCGCTTGCCCTGTCCAGGCCGTACACGAAACCGTCACCCGAACCGAAATACACGTGTCCCCGGTCATCCAGCAGGGCGGATGAATCAATGATCTCTCCCGTCTTGAACTTCCATTTCACCCTGCCGTTCTCGGCTATGGAATAGAAGACATGATCAGCTGAACCAATATACACCGTGCCGCTGGCATCAACAACGGGCGAGCTGAATATGCCCTTCCCCGTCTCGTATGTCCATGGCCGCAACGAGGCATTTACCCTGGGCTCAACGTGACTGCGCCCGTTCTGCAGGGCGTTTGCCCTGAACTTGGGCCAGGGGCTTTCGGGATCAAGGGGAATATCATACTGGTATTTCCCGTCCTTCACCGGGGTGGTATCGGCAGCCGTGTACGCGTATGTACCAAAGGGGACCGTGGCAATAACGTACCAGGCAATACCAATAACAATCAGCGCGTACAGCACGTGCCGTTTTTTAAACGTATAGTTCTCTAAAAAGCCCATCTATATACCCTCCATAAATTTAATTATTCTGAAAAATCTTCTTGTCACATGCGGTAACTTCGATATAAATAACTAAATGGGTATTTACTTATTTTGTCAAATTAATATTTGAAAAAAATGAATTATTATTTTAAGGCAACCAGATGAAAAAACAACGGGCACGCTCGGACAGTGAGAAACAATACAGGAAGGAAAAGCTGCAGGAATCCGCCAAAAAGCTTTTCTCCTTCCATGGCTACAGGGGTACCACCATCGGGATGATCACCGACGACGCCGGCCTGAGTCCCGCTTCGTTCTACCTGTACTTTAGCAGCAAACTTGAGATGTACCGTACTCTCAACAACATGGGCATCGATATTCTCCAGACCATGATAACCGGTGCGCTGAAAGCGGCACCTGCAGGCAGCGGCGCAAAGATCAGGGCCATTGCCAGCGCCTACTTCAGGTTCTTCATGGAAGAGCGTGAATACTACGATATCACCGCCATTCTACACCTTGGCCACCGGGAGTTCTTCACCGACCTCTCCATGGTACCGGAACTGGAGGAACGAACTAAAACGCTTCTTTCAGGAATGGCTTC
>JAGYNX010000616.1 GCA_018399855.1 Spirochaetota bacterium | reverse complement strand
AATACCAATGCCCTCGTTGACGCGTGTGAAAACCTGGAACATTTTTCACGTTACGGGCTCATCCCGTTGTGCTACCCGTACCGTGAAACAAGTCTCCCGGGTTATATCGTTAAGGCCGGGAGAATTGCCCGTGGTAAGTCCATTGACTTCTCGTCCCTGGAGGATGGCAGGTTATTCTCGGGTTTGATCATGTCC
Source organism: Spirochaetota bacterium (assembly GCA_018399855.1). Classification (GTDB taxonomy): domain Bacteria; phylum Spirochaetota; class UBA4802; order UBA4802; family UB4802; genus M55B154. Next base: position 1,014 of record JAGYNX010000616.1, on the reverse strand, counting down.
ATGGAACCTGATTACGACATGGACCACCTGAGATATCTCCAGTCTCCTGAACGTGTTAACCGGCAGCAAACCGGGGATACCACGGATGCCATGTTCTCACCGGTTACCCTGCGGAAGAATGGCTTCGAAGATGGGGCACCATCGTTGAAGAATCTCAGCGCGTTGATGAATATTCGGGACATGATACTTGACTACCTGTATAACGATGAGGCCGTTCGGGATGTGATCCGGCGTTCACATCAGCTTTCCCTCAGCCAGCGGGTACGCGCGGCCATCATGTACGAGGCTTCTCCCTATGAGTGCCGTCACCTGGTGCAGGAGCTTTACGATCGGCTTCTGAAAAACTTTCAATGGGAATATGTACGTCTCATCGAAATCGTGACATGGGTATACGTTCTGCTGCACGAGCCGGAAACCAGGGTTGAACTGGAATCTCCTGATTTGACGCTGTCGGCCGCGGCAATGAGAAGGCTGCTAAGCGACTACTACCCGGTCTACCTTGACCGGATGCTGACAGAAATACAGAAAAAGACCGCCTTAGACGAAACCGCTGTTTCGGGTGAATTTATTCCCGGTGAGACCGACATCTCGGCGATGACCCTTACCCGGAGAAGAGAAGTGCTTGAAGATTACCGGCAGCTGCTTGTGCATGTTCTGCAGATGCGGTCATTTCTCAACGACGTGGTTCGTGATGCTGAAGGGCACGCTGCCCTGCCGGAAGCCATGCGTGCGGTAAAAGTTGTTTCCAGGGACGGTGAAGGTTGTGTGCTGTCTTCATTCGCCCCGTCTGAAAACCGTCAGTATTTTGAAATAGTTGCCACGGAGGGAAATGCCCCCGGTTTTCGTTTCCACGTAGAAGAGCTCACGCCGTGTGTTTCAATACGCAGGTATACCCATACACTTGACCTTGCTCTTGAAAACGGCCGGTTCGTTGCCCGTGAACCCGTGGAGGACTTTCCGGGTTCAATTTTGCACTACGGGCAATTGGTTAAAAATTACGAGGTGTTGAACCGT
>JAGYNX010000615.1 GCA_018399855.1 Spirochaetota bacterium | reverse complement strand
CTCTCCAGCACCGTGTTTTATAATCCATACCTGGGACTGGCGGTTATGTACAGCTATCTTGATTATAATGCAATAAACCCTCACCGGATAGCTGCTTCTAATTTTCTTAAATTCATCGCCCGGCATACTGGTAACAATATGTATATAAAGAAACCATCCAGTGTAAAAAATCTTTCCGCTAACGAAATAAAACAAATTGCGCGGCAGCATTTCAATACTACAGTGAAAGACCTTAAATAGATTTCATTCTGTTGCGGGATAATGCGTCAGTAGCGCAGTTTATGAGGATTCTGTTCGGTCATATCACCAGTTGCCCTTCCCTCTGTACCGGTAAATGCATCAGGAAGCGCCCCCATAATTGTATTAAAAGTGTCTCCCCTTTCAGGCATAAGGTAATATTCAAGTTTTTCCAGGTAGTCGATGATCACGTCCCTGCTTTTTCTCAGCAGGTCTTCTACCGATTCATAATGAAGCCCGTTATCACCTGCCGGGTAAAACCATCGTTCCCGGTGAAGATTCAACACATGCTTTTCAATTCTCCTGGGATCTGGATATTGCACAATAAAATCGCTATATAACGGAAAATTCCGTCGAATATTCTTTAAACCATCCACAAGCCATGGCCTTTTACTGTGTTTCAACCGGTACACAGCCCGAACCGCATTGGGAACCAGGTCTATCATACCCATGCTGTCCCCATCAACATTACCTTTTTCTTTTCCCGTTTTCCAGACAATTTTTTTGTATTCCCGGGGATACACTTCATGTAATGCGTGAAGCATTATGGACTTAACCGGTCGTATCATTTCTTTACGTTTAGCCTTACTGGCAGGTGGCAGCATATCCTCCAGTCTGAATGCATAGTTGTCGGTTTCATAATGAAATTCCATGTAGCGGTCAATATTATACTCGTGCATCAGGTGTTGTTCACGGTAAAACCGCCTTTTCCCCGCATCGCCATTCGATGGAAATCCTGACCAGTAATAGATATATGGGTGGAAGACAGCATCAGTGAGAAGGTGCGCAAAATACCCATAGAGGTAGCCCCGCTGAAGGTTGTTCCAGGTGGTGCCTGTATCCCTGTTCTCTTTTACTACACGGGCCATAGTGGACACCACATTCTGTCCCCCCTCCCCATGCAGAAGAAATGAAAGGTTGCTTCCCCAGAAAAGGTTTCCCCTGTTACAGGGCAGGTAATCAAACATATTTGGTCCCAGCAT
>JAGYNX010000614.1 GCA_018399855.1 Spirochaetota bacterium | reverse complement strand
GACATGCAATTGCATGTATATACTCCCGGTAGTTCATATAGTTGAAGGCGAACCCGTAGATGTTCTGTTCTTGCCGTGTCATGAAAGTATAATAGTTCTTTCCCCGTAGCTGCAGAAAAAATCGATCATGTCGTACATTGCCCGCGTCATCAAGTACAGGATCGCCCGGTATCCTTTTATCAAGCAACTGAAAAGTACGTGGCGGGCGATCCCAGAAACGCATGGAAGTCGGCAGGGTAAACGCATTTTCACGTGAATATAGAAGTTCAGGGTTCTTGATAGTATCAGCGCGAAAACGCCATATAAAGTCAACATCGCCGGGTACAGTATCATAATTCCCGGAAGAGACGGGGATAACCATCTGGCTAACCAGTGAGGTATTAAGTGACCGGTATGCGGCATCACTGTTACGGAGGGCAATGTGTCCCACGATCCCAAGTACAAGCAATATGGTCACCAGTGAGGTGCTGACAAGACGGAACAGGAGGGTGACCGACTCGGGCGAATTGTTCAGGTATGTAACGATGTAGAGATATAATATCATCATTATTGCCATGTTGCTGGCGAAGTTTATTGTTTCGAATGGGAGTGCGCTGAATGCCATGAATATGAAGAGAACCAGCGCATTAAGAAGCTCCAGGAACACGATCAGGGCGAAGTTACGGGAAGTTCGGGCGCTCCGGGTGCGCGGAAATACTGCTGATTGCAGAATGTCCCCATGCCGTTCTTTTTCATCTTTTTCCGTTCTTACCGTTTGTCTAAAAAATAGTATGATGATCCACAGATAAAATAATACTGCCAGTAACGGGATAAGGTTTGAAGATATGGCGGCGTTAAAATGTTTTTCATTGGTAATAAATGGGGAATCGATTGATTTAATAACGTAATCGATGAAGGCATAGGTTGCCAGTACCAGGGAAATGCCCAGGGCTATCCTTGATTCCCTGGTGTAGTAGCGCCTGGGAAACCGGTACGCAAACTGCATAAAGATTACCAGTCCGAATGGCGCAAGAGAGGCCAGGTACCAGCCGTACGCACCAACATGGTGTTGCACGGAGAAAGCGAAGAAATAACCCAGGTTGAACAGGAAGTATATCCCAAAATACAGAGCCAGTAACCTGGTGGCGGTTGTCCTGTTCTTTCTGAATAACGTAAGAAAAATCGAGAGCCCAAGTGAGAGGATCATGGGCGTAAATCTTCCAAAAGACAGTTGTGAAAAAAG
>JAGYNX010000613.1 GCA_018399855.1 Spirochaetota bacterium | reverse complement strand
GTAATAGACATGAAGATGTATGAGAATTTGAATGAGAATGGCAAGTCACGCAAGAGAATGAGCCAGGTTATCGCCAATCTCTGTAAGCCTGATTCGTATACATCGGTATACCATAGAACCAATCATGATATCCCAATGCCGTCAATTGACCAGATGGAAGATATCATGGAAGAATTGAAAATGATCCTTTTTCCCGGTTATTTCGGGCATTCGGAGATCACCCCGGAAACCATGGAATATTATATCGGGTCGTCCATCGACATGGTGTACCGGATGATGTCTGAACAGGTAAAACGGGGCTTCTGCTTCTCCTGCTCAGAAGGGGAAACGCTGGATTGCGTGGAGTGTGAATCCCGGTCCCGTGAGCTTACCCTGGAATTCGTGGAAGGGCTGCCCGAGATTCGACGTCTTCTCGCAACGGATATGCAGGCGGCTTATGAAGGTGACCCGGCCGCCAAGAGTCACGGGGAAACTATTTTCTGTTATCCCAGTATTACCGCAATGATCCACTACAGGATAGCCCACAGGCTGTACAACCTGGAGGTTCCACTCATTCCGCGTATTATCACCGAGATGGCCCATTCTGATACTGGTATTGACATTCACCCGGGTGCGCAAATCGGTGAGCAAGTGTTTATCGATCACGGTACAGGTGTGGTGATCGGTGAAACCTGTGTGATCGGTGAGAACGTTCGTATATACCAGGGGGTAACGCTGGGTGCGAAAAGCTTTCCACTTGATGATTACGGTAATCCCATCAAGGGCATTCCAAGGCACCCGGTTGTGGAAGACAACGTCATCATCTACTCAGGGGCAACCATACTTGGAAGGGTCACCATCGGCAAAAATTCAGTTATCGGTGGTAATGTGTGGCTCACCATGAGTGTTCCTCCAGATACAAATGTATTGCAGCAGAAACCCTCTGAATCATACTTTGAAAACGGCGGCGGCATCTGATAAATAAAAAAAGGCGGTCATTTCTGACTGCCTTTTTTCTGGTTTAAATATCTTGTTATTCTGATACTGTTATTTTCGAAGCCAGGTCTGTGTACGTCCGGCAAGTCCCCACTTGTCGAGTGAGCCTCTTACTTCAAGCTTTTTGCCGCCATCAACCAGCTCTATGTTGCAGTAGTACACTTTGCCGTTATCAGGGTCGAGAATTTTTCCATCTTCGTATTCATTTCCGTCTTTTTCAAGTCCCCAGAGAAAAACCATTCCCTTGATAGGCTGATCTTTCT
>JAGYNX010000612.1 GCA_018399855.1 Spirochaetota bacterium | reverse complement strand
CGGGATGGTGCTTGATGGTTCGAAATGTGCCCGGGATATGCGGGACATAGAGATGGATATTTGCAGTGAAGTGTACGCAGGAGACGATTGTACGTACAATTGGGCTTGACAATTAATAAATTGCATATATTTTAATATATGTTGCCTGTGATTTTAAAAGGAATATTATTCGAGGGAAATGATGAAAGTAGTAGAATTTGAAACAAAGACATATAATAAAGTTTTGCATTTGCCAGATGGGATTCCCGAGGGTAAGAAGGTGCGTGTATTATTGCTTTATAATGACGACGAAGTAGATAACAGAAAGCAAAATATAAAGTCACAGTTGACAACACTTACGGAAGGATTATCAGAAGAAGATCTTGCCAGGCAAAAAGATACAGGTCGCGAGGATATTGATTGGCTTACCTGATCGATACAAATATAATTTCAGAAATACAGAAAGGTAAAAAGGCAGATCCAGGAGTGAAAAGCTGGTATGCCACGGTAGAAGAAGATCAGATATACCGTATTCCATGATTTTTCTTTGATCTGTTTTCAGTAATAAGATGCCCCACCTGCTGTTCAGATACCGGGTTCCCCCTTTATTGAAGGGGGACAGGGGGATTCCGTTAAGCTTAATGCACCCCTGTTACTCATGAAAATACCTGAAGGTGTGCATCATACCGAATGGAATCTCCAACATAACAACCCAAAAATTTCCTTGTAATTCTCAACCGGATATAGCCATTATGTCGCCTGAAAGAGAATGAACCTGAAAAATCCTGTCGAAAATATAACCGGAGCATCATGAGCAGCAATGAAGCACTGATCACTGAAGATCTATTCAGCTGGTCGCCTGAAGAAAACATGACCCACGACGAAGTGCGGGTACATGGAGAAGAGAAGGTGTTACCCCTGCTTGAACGGGGCGAGGTCTATGAAAATCCGCACTTTCAGCTGAAAACCGAGGCCTATGTGCTTGAGCTGGCCTATGCCTATAACAAGATATTGTCCCTGTCCAATTCACGCACCCGGATACTGGCACACCAGGTGGAAAGCACCCACCGGATAGTGAACGCACTCAATTACAGGTTTCTGATCGCCGACGAGGTGGGGCTTGGCAAAACCATCGAAGCGGGGCTGGTGATAAAAGAGCTCTGCTATCGCTACGGGTATGAGAAAATACTCATAGTATGCCCGGCGTCCCTGCAGATGCAGTGGCAGCACGAGATGCAGAACAAGTTTAACGAAAATTTTTCC
>JAGYNX010000611.1 GCA_018399855.1 Spirochaetota bacterium | reverse complement strand
AAACAGCACGAGGCAATTCGGCCCTCCAGGTATTTCTGCCGCATTTCCTGTTTCGCGGTTTCATCGGCAAACAGTGAGTACAGGGCAAATACATTGCATTTGTCCGGATCTTTTGGATCTTCAACCGGGGTAGAGTCGGTGACGATTCCCATCACCTTTTTCTTCAATGGTTTCTCTTCTTCAAATATATTGATGGTGTTATTGTAGCTTTTTGACATTTTCTGGCCGTCGACGCCGGGTATTACCGCCAGGTCGTCGTTGATAAGGGGTTCTGGTATGACGAAGGTTTCACCATAGGTGTTATTGAAACGTTCAGCTATATCCCTGGTGATCTCGATATGCTGTTTCTGGTCTTTCCCTACCGGAATGATTTCTGACTGGTATAGTAATATATCTGCTGCCATAAGTATGGGATAGGTGTACAGGCCTGAATTGGGTGTAACCCCTTTGGCAACCTTGTCCTTGTAGCTGTGACTTCGTTCAAGCAGCCCAAGCGATGTGTGGCATGCCAGTATCCACGTAAGTTCGGTTACTTCGGGAACATCAGATTGCACCCAGAAATGGCATTTTTCAGGATCAAGCCCGAGGGCAAGGAAATCAATCGCTGCCTGCAGGGTATTGTGTTTCAACGATTCACTGTCATGTATGCTGGTGAGGGCGTGATAATTAACGATGAAACAGAAAAGATCATGGTTTTTTTGAAAACTGATCATAGGTTCCATCATCGCAAAATAGTTACCGATGTGTAATGTTCCCGATGGCTGGATGCCTGATAATACCCGTGACATGATAGATAACCTCTACTTTCTGGATAATGATAACGGTAAACCAATTACAGGCGGGTTGTGTTACGTCAATAAGAAAAACAGATTATTGAAATTTTCAGAATTACCCTTTGAAAAGTTAATTGTGTACATATGTATCCATGAATTCATCTTCGGAGAGAAGGGTGATGAACTGGTCAAGCTTGGCAAGTTTGAAAATGCTTTCCACGTTATCATTCAGGTCGAAACATATAAATTCAACATCATTTTTTAATGCAAGGTTCATGCAGCGTACAAGCGAACCGATTCCAGAAGAATCTATATACTTGAGATTTTGAAGTTTTAAGGCGATAAGCCTGGGTTTCTGATCCAGGTGTTTCTTATACACGGTTTCAAAATTGTGAACCTCGGAAATATCGTATTTTCCGATGAGGTTGAATATCACCATGTTGTTTTCTTTGTGTATGTCAATCTGCATTT
>JAGYNX010000610.1 GCA_018399855.1 Spirochaetota bacterium | reverse complement strand
TCAGCGGCAGCGATGCCCTGGCAGCCGGTGAAACACTGAAGAAATGGTCAACCGAAGAGTTGACAGTAAAAACAAAGAAAGGAAACGAAACCCCCGTCCACCCCGTATTTGACGCCTTCGGTGCCCTTCATGACTGCATAGAAACATTCAATTCATTCATGGATCAGCAGGTAATTGCTATCAAGGGTGATTTCTTCAACTACGTGGCAGACGAGCTTCCCCGCAGAAAAGAGCAGAAAAACCTGAGAACCTTCGACGACATTCTCAAGGATATGCACACCGCCCTTAACGGTGATTCTGAAAGCCTGCTTGCCCGGGCGGTGCGTCGCAAGTTCAGGGCCGCCCTCATCGACGAGTTCCAGGACACCGATCCGGTGCAGTACAGCATTTTTACTACCATATTCAAATACGAAGATTATATCCTGTATCTCATAGGCGACCCCAAACAGGCAATTTACGGCTTCAGGGGGGCGGACATATTCGCCTACCTGAAAGCCACCGAAGATGTGACCTCAACCTATACCCTTGGTACGAACTGGCGATCCGATCCGGGACTGGTGAGGGCGGTGAATACCATCTTTACGCAGAAGGAGCATCCATTCGTTTTCGATCGTATTCAGTATCCGGGGGTGTCATCCCGGGCGGGTGCTCTTGATGCCCTTCACGTTGAAGGGGAAGAGCCCCTGTCCATGGCAATATGGTATATGGGTGAAGAGTTCGCCGATGACAGCAAGGGCTTTATTAACAAGGGTAACGCGTCAGAGAGTATCGCCGCGGCCGTTGCCATTGAGATCTCAAGGCTTTCCTCTCTCGGGGGCAAGGGTAAGGCGATGATTGATGATGAACCGGTCAACCCCGGCCACATGGCGGTGCTGGTTCGAAAGCACATGCAGGCCCAGTTGGTGAAACGGCATCTTTCACGGTATAATATACCCGCGGTGGTGTACTCCACCGGCAGCGTATTTGCCACCGAAGAGGCATCCCAGCTTGCACTGGTGATGATGGCCGCCGCCGAACCTGCCAGTGATACCAGGGTACGAACGGCACTTGCCACTACAATCATTGGATGTGATGCCAGGGAAATATACGATCTCTCAAATGATGACAGCCGCTGGGACAGCTGGATGGAAACCTTTCACCTCTACAACGAAGGATGGAAAAAATACGGATTCATGAGCATGTTTCGACAGGTTATGGAACAGAACCATGTTGCCCCGAGTCTCCTTCAAACTCTCCATCCAGTTCA
>JAGYNX010000061.1 GCA_018399855.1 Spirochaetota bacterium | reverse complement strand
ACAGTCTGCTTGGCGGTGGTGCTGCCATATCAATCGAGGTATACGGATACGATTTCGAGAAGTCTGCACAGTATACAAAAGAAATATATGAGGCCATCAAGCCCATATCATCATTGAAGGATATTGATATATCCAGGGAGGAAGGACTGCCCGAGAAGGTGATACGAATAAACCGGGACAAGGCCTCAAAGATGGGATTGAATGCCTCGCAGATTGCCAACATGGTTAAAAATTACGTGGCGGGGAAGGTGGCTACCATCTACCGGCACGAGGGAGACGAGTACGACGTGTTTGTACGGCTCCGGGAAAAAGATCGTGAGACAATCGATGATATCAGGCAGCTCCGGGTCACCACCCCTGTGGGGGTGTCGGTACCCCTGGGCAATCTCATCAAGATTGACACCCGTACAGGCCCTACCAGCATAGAACGTAAAAAGCAGGAGCGGGTTGTCTACATCAAGTGCAGGGCCGAGGGGCAGGATCTCCGGTCAGTGGTTGCTGATATACAGGACAGGATTGACCAGATACCCCGTCCCACCAACTTCAACGTGATGATCGCAGGGGCGTACGAGGATATGCAGGACACATTTAAAGACCTCGCGCTGGCGTTGCTCCTTGCGGTGGTACTCATCTATATTATCATGGCGTCACAGTTTGAGTCTTTTGCCTCACCCTTTATCATCATGTTCTCGGTGCCCACGCTGTTTTTTGGGGTGATGGTATTTCTCTTTCTTACCGGTACCACCTTCAACGTAGTCTCATTCATGGGGGTGCTCATGCTTTCGGGTATCGTGGTGAACAACGCAATCGTGCTGGTTGACTATACCAATATACTCAGGGCCCGTGGTATGCAGGTTCGCGAGGCCATCATCGAGGCGGGTCGGATGCGCCTCAGGCCAATCATGATGACAACCTTTACAACCATCCTGGCGTTGATACCCATGTCACTGGGGATCGGTGAAGGCTCGGAGATGTCAGCACCCCTTGCCCGGTCGGTTATCGGCGGAATGAGTTCATCTTTTATTTTCACGCTGGTGTTCATACCGGTTGTGTATTCACTGTTCGAATCGGGCAAGCAGCGGCTGGAACGCAGAAAAGAGATGAAAGCCCTGAAGGCACTGAAAGGAAACTAGGGGGAGAAAGATACAGAGGAGAATATAATATGGTACTCATGTTCATTGTATACAGCAACGCCGTTGACGAAGAGATGGTGGAAACGGTAAAAAAGCATGCCGATGGGTATACCAAGTTCCCGGGCGTGCAGGGAGAAGGCGGGGGTGACCCCCACCTGGGCTCTCACGTGTGGCCCGGTGTGAACAACTGCATGATGGTAGCTGCCGACAACAAGGCAGTTGATGCCATCAGCCGGGATGTTGCAGAACTGAAGGAACAGTTTCAGGGTATAGGTGTCAGTATCATGGTGACGCAGATGAAGAAGATGATGTGATTGGAGGGCGGACAGATGTCCGCCCCCGCTTCTTATTTCGTCATCACGGCCTTCTTCGGAATAATCCCCGCCTCAATGGCTTCATCCATAAGAGAGTCCCTGAAATCCGGATGTGCTATGGATATCATGGCCTCTGCCCTTTCCGGTATGCTCTTCACCCACAGGTCTGCTATGCCGTATTCGGTTACCACGTACTGCACGTCGGAGCGAGGTGTGGTTATAATGGTACCCGGCACAAGCCTTGTGGATATGCGGGAAAACACCTTCCCCTTGCTCTCCCCGGTTGCTCCCAGGGCGATAAATGATTTGCCGCCTTTTGAGTAATGGGCACCACGAACGAAATCAAGCTGTCCCCCGGTACCGCTGTACATGGTAAAACCGATTGATTCAGAGGAAACCTGGCCGGTGAGGTCAACGGTAAGAGCATTGTTTACTGATATGAAGTTGTCCATCATGGCTATGTTGCGTATATCTGTTATGTAGTGTATGGGCATGGATTCCAGCATGGGATTGTGGTCCATGAAATCGTACAGTTCTGTAGACCCCACCCCGAAACCAAAAGATATCTTTCCCGGGAAAAACTTTTTCTTGGAACCGTTGATGGCACCTTCCATGCACAGGTCCATCATGGAGTCGGTAAGCATCTCGGTATGCGCGCCAAGGTCACGTTTATCTTTCAGAAAAAATCCCACCGCGTTTGCAATCTCTCCAAGGCCAAGCTGTATTGTCGCCCCATCTGGTATATGGTCAATAATATGGGAGGCAATCTGCCTGTGTGTGTCGTTGACGGGGATGTCCGGCAATATGGGCAACGGGCTTTCATGTTCGCAGATACAATCAGCTTCACGTACATGCATCATGGCGTGTGTGCCGAATACGTGGGGCACCTTCTTGTTCACCTGCACGATAATTTTCTGGGCGGTTTTTCGTATGGAATGGATAACCGATGCCCCGCCCGGCCCGAAACTCATGTATCCCCTGCTGTCTGGTTCTGAGCAGGAAATCATTAACACGTTTGGTTTCAGCCGATAGGAGATGAGCGAATCAAAGTGGGAAAAGCTGCATGAAAGAACTTCGATATTATCCTGGGGCATAAACATGCGTTCAAGGGGACCAAGAAAAAGGGCGATATGCCCGATATGTCCCTTGAAACTGGCATCGAAATGCGGCAGCGGTTTCATCAACAGGGCTGATGCCACACGTACGTTTTCCAGTTCATCCTTACGGGCAGCAAGGGTTTCCAGGAGATCATACGCCGCGCAGGGCCCCCCCGGCGTGCAGACCAGGTCACCCGACTCTACAAGCTCAACTGCCTTTTCAATTGATACAAGTTTCTTGTCATATTCTTCTTTCCATGCCATTATGGAGACCTCCTTATGTTCTATGAGTTCTGCCTGAAATGCAGGACAGAATGCTTTTTATCTTGTATTACGATATATTACCGATGTTGTATATAAATGCAACAAAAATTAGTACCCGGGTACTAATTTTTAGAAACCAGGAATGGACAAGTGAGAAATGAAAACAAGAGACCGTATTATACATACCGCAATTGAAATGTTTAATACCTTTGGCGCGGGGGAGGTCTCCACCAAGCGGATCGCCGGTGAAATGGGTATCAGCCCGGGCAACCTGTATTATCATTTCAACACCAAGGAAGAGCTTGTGCGAAGTATCTGGGAAATTATGGAAACCGAGCTGGACAGGGTCTGGGGTGTGGATGATGTGCACCACTCCGAGCAGGCTATAGCTGAATTTCTGCAGGGACTGAGCTCGGTTTTTTACCGGTATCGTTTTTTCTACCTTGAGCTTCCCGTGTTGATGGGAAGGGACCCGTTGTTAAAGGACATGTATTCGGCAAGAACCAGGCGTATGTTGGAAAGGTTCATGGGATTCACCCGTTCATGGATACACCTGGGCATAATGCGAACCATCCCCTCTGAAAAAGAACAGACACTGCTTATCAGGAACATGTGGCTGGTGAGCCAGCTGTGGATGTATTACTGGCACACCATTTACGGGGGGGTCACCGTTGATAATGTGAAACAGGGTATGCTGCAGGTATTGTCCCTTTACCATCCCTACCTGTCACCTGATGCTTCGGCCAGGATAGAGGCCATTATTGAAAGCTCGTGAATTAAATAATCAATAATGAATAGTATTCCATCATCTCACCATACCACCGTCAAACCATGGCGTGCATATTCGTGGAACCTTTTGTCACGGGAGATGACGGGTATGTTGTTCCTGGTTGCCTGCCATATTAATAAACGGTCGAATGGATCACCATGTATATCACGGGGAAGGTTATGAAAAGATGCCACGTCATTCACATCCAGCTGTAACAGGACAAACCCGCTGTCTCCTGAAATGGCAGGTAGTTCTTCGGGTGTTATGCCCGATAATTCCAGTTTCCCGAGGTTGTATTTCAATGATATTTCCCAGAAGGTTATTATGCTGACAAGGATCTCGTTTGCGGGATCTTCGATGATTTTCCGAGATATTTTCGAGAGCCTGTTTGGTGAGAAAAGTGCCCATAGAAATGTATGTGTGTCCAATAGATAGTTCATGATGTCAGAAATTCATCGTCGGTGATCTCAAAGTCGTCCCTGATAGTATACGATGCTCTTTCTTCAAGAACTCCAAGGCTTCGCTTCTTCTTTCTCTTGTACTTTTCGTAGGGCACGATAACGGCCACCTTTTCGTGTGTCTTTCCGAAGGTTATGGTTATCTCTTCCCCTTGACGAACCAGGTCAAGGACATGGGAAAATTTTTGTTTCAGCTCACCAACCTGTAATGTTTTCATGGGTATAAGATACATACAACTTGACAAGTTGTCAAGTAAATATAGAGTACATGTCAAGAAAACAGGTACCCGGTCTACGAAAGACAATTGACATTCAGTAGAAATGGTATACAGTTTCTGAAATTTAATCTATAAGGAAAACCTGATGAAAAATAACATGTCCCGAACCGTGATACCCGTTTTTTCATTTATACTTTTCATGCTGTTCACCGCCTGCGGCAGGCTGGCCACCATCCCCATGTCGCCAGAAACCACCCCGGAACAGTGGCTGAAAACTCACCCCCATCTCAACCTGGAACTTTTCTCAAATGCCTTCGTGCTGGCCAAGCCCAGCTCATCTGCTATCGTATTCACGCTGGGTATTATCACCATAATAATCGGAATACTATTTTTGCTGAGACGTGAAAACGAAAAGTCCCGGTACTGGTGGGGGCTGGGCCTGCTCTTCTGGGGCATCGGCACCCTCTTTGCCGGCACCAGCTACCAGGCCTTCGCCTACGAGATCAAGTGTGCCGGCCAGGCCTTCTGCTCATGGACCAGCTGGTACGAGGTAATATACATGATATTCGAGGTTGCCAGCATCAATGCCCTGCTGGTTGCGGTGGCCCATTCCACGGTTACCGGGAAAGCACTGAAGGCGGCGCAGGGTTATGCTGCCGCCAACATGCTCATCTACCTGGCAGTGTCCCTTACCGGCGCCTTTCTTCCCTCGTGGTTCATGGTGTCATTTGAACTGATGATGCTCTTCTGCTTCCCGGGACTTGTTGCCGCCTTCGTGCTGAACCTGCGTGGCTACAGGCGAAAGAAAGACCCCATGAACCGTAACCTGGTAATAACCTGGCTTTTTCTGCTGCTGGTGATGGTTGCCTATTACGCCTACCTTCTTTCAGGGATTGCACAACAGTTATGGGCGGACGGGATCTGGTTTTCCGCCAACGACGTGCTGCACATCGGACTCATTCTCTGGATGCTCTACATCGCCATTGCCGTGCGGGGCAGGGTGGCTGACCTGAAAAATGCCTCGTGACAAGGTGGGATGAAACTTTCGATGTGATCGTGGTGGGGGCTGGTTTTGCCGGCCTTACCGCTGCCATCGAGGCCCGAAACGCGGGGGCCAGGGTTGTGGTGCTTGAGAAGATGAAGGCCCCCGGCGGCAATTCCATCATCAGCGACGGTGGAGTAGCGGCGGCCGGCACCCCCCTGCAAAAGCAGCACGGCATTGAAGATTCACCCGAACTTTTTTACAACGACATGCTGCAGGCCGGTCTTGGCCTGAATCACCCGGGCCTTTTGCGGGTTCTTACGCAAAACGCAGCGGAGGCATTCCGATGGTCGGAAGAATACCTGGGGGTAGAGTACATGGACAGGGTGGACCGTTTCGGCGGGCACTCGGTGAACCGCTGTTACGCCGCAGCCGGCATTACCGGCGCCACCATCATCAGGGCCATGCTGAAAAAGATAAAAGAGCTGGGTATCCCCCTGAGAAAGAGTACCTGCCTTGAGAAGATCATCTTTGACGGAGAGCGGGTGACGGGGCTTTCCGTACGTGAAGGCTATAATTATAAAGACCCCGAGGCGGGCACAATAAAAAACCTGCAAGCAGACAGTGGGGTAATTGTCACCACCGGGGGGTTCGGTGCGGACGTGGCATTCCGCGCGGTGCAGGACCCCCGCCTTACAGGAAAAATCGATACCACCAACAAGATCTTTGCCACCGGCGAGGCACTGGTAGAGGCCATGCGGCTGGGGGCAGCACCGGTGCAGCTGTCACACATTCAGTTGGGAGCCTGGACCTCACCCGACGAGAAGGGGTTTGGAAGCGGCCCGCTGTTTGCCGATTACATCGGTTTTCTTTACGGTATCATCGTACACCCGGACACGGGTAAACGTTTCGTGAACGAGCAGGCTGACCGCAAGGTGCTTGGCGATGCCATATTAAGTGTGGGCAGGCCCAGTGTCTGTATCAGTGACCATGGGGCGGTAGAACATTCCGGCTGGGACATCAGCCGTGCCCTCAAAAAAAAAGTTGTGAAAACTTTCGAGACGGTGGAAGGGCTGGCGGGGCATTACGGTCTTCCCGCTGACGCACTTTCACAGACCATTACGGAGTTCAACCGTGCGGTTGCATCAGGGGTAGACGTGGAGTACGGACGGCCCATACTGCACGATTCCATGCCAATTAAACGGCCCCCCTTCTATGCCATGCGGCTGTGGCCCAAGGTGCATTACACCATGGGCGGCCTGCAGATAAACGAGGAGGCCAGGGTGATTGACCTTGACCACCGGCCCATACCGGGGCTGTATGCTGCCGGCGAGGTGACCGGCGGGGTGCACGGCGCCTGCCGGCTTGGCAGCTGCGCCATCACCGACTGCCTGGTGTTTGGCAGGATCGCCGGCAAAAACGCCGCGGGCTGAGCTTCACAGAACCGTCACATCGGGGGTGTTGCGTTCGGGAAGGCGGCGGTACCGGTATTTCGGGTATCCCACCATCATGGTCCCCATGGCAACATGTCCTTCAGGGAGGTTCAGTTCATTCTTCAAAGGTTCCCAGACGTTGGCGGCGGTTGAGAAATAGCCCGCCCAGCAGCTGCCCAATCCAAAAGAATACGCGGCAAGCTCGAAATAGCTGAGTGCTATGGTGGAGGCGTCCCGTGCCATGGGGTTCTGCTTCTGCCCGTAGGCAATCACCAGGTGGGGGGCGCTGCGGCAGACGGCGTCAATGCCGAAGTCCCATCCCTTCGTCAGCATGTCAAAGTGCATCATGCGGGCCATATCGGGGTTTTTCTCCAGGGTGTCTTTCATCCAGTCCACCACCAGGCCAGTCAGCTCACGTACTTTCTGCGTATCATGTATAATGAGCCATTTAACCGGCTGGGTGTTGTGGCCTGACGGGGCGTATCGTGCCACCCCTATCACCTCCTGCAGCAGGTCAAGCTCTACAGGTTTCTCCTTGTAGGTACGTATGGAACGACGCTGGCGCAAGAACTGTTCCGCCATGGCGGGATCAAGACTTGCGTTTTTATCCACGAGGGGTAATTCTTCAGGCGACCCGCAACGATGATCAAGTGCGTCGTGTGGACAGACAGTTACGCAATGACCGCAGTCGATGCAGAGTGCATCGGCGTTCTTCACGGGGATGGGCCCCGTCTCTTTATCGGGCATGGCGATGATCATTATCGGGCACTCCGCCACGCAGTTCCCGCACGCGGTACAGGCATTCTTGTCTATGGTAAACAGGCTCATGGTATCTCCTTTGCTTTTTGTTTTAGCCACCCGCTTCGCTCGATACACACGGATGAACACGGATGTAATAATAATTAGCGAACTAATATTATATCCTTTTAAAATATATGTCTAATCATTTGCCTGGACTCCGTCAAGCTCAAATATTTTCATAAATACTAAACTGCCTCACGCGGAGGCGCGGAGACGCTGAGGAAGGGCACGAACTCTCCGCGTTCCCCGCGTCTCCGCGTGATACTGTTTTTTTTATTCCTGATCACACCTCACTTGAAACTTTTCACTTTACTCCATAACCTGCACAAAAACTTGACTAAATTCTATATTAGTGTATAGTAACGATTCACGTGACAGGAGGACGTATGGCACACATGACAAACCGATCGGCATATTCCATGCTTACAGAACGCCTGAACCAGGTACCGCAGGGAGCACCTGAATCAGAACTTCTTTACGACATTCTCAAGATGCTTTTTTCAGAGAAAGAAGCGGAGCTTGTTTCACTTCTTCCCGTGAAGCCCTTTACAGCACAGAAGGCTGCAAAAATATGGAAAAAGAACGAAACCCAATCCCGTAATATACTGGAGACCCTTGCCTCACGGGGAATACTGCTGGATAATTACGAGGACGACGTGCAGGTGTTCTCGTTGCCCCCCACCATGGCGGGTTTCTTCGAGTTTTCCATGATGCGTTACCGTGACGATATCGACCAGAAAAAACTGGCCGAACTGTTTTACCAGTACCTCAACGTGGAAGATGACTACCTGCGCAATCTCTTCGCCACCAGCGAAACACAGCTTGGCCGTGCCCTTATAAACGAGGAGACCCTTCCGGCCGGCAATTACATGGAGGTGCTTGACTACGAACGCGCCACTGAAATCATAAAAACCGCTACCCATATCGGCATCGGTATCTGCTACTGCCGCCACAAGATGGAGCACGTGGGCAGGGCATGCGATGCCCCCATGGATATATGCATGACCTTCAATTCATCAGCCCAGTCACTCACCAAACACGGTATCGCAAGGGAGGTGGACGCGGCCGAGTGCATGGACCTCTTGCAGACGGCATACGACCACAACCTGGTGCAGTTTGCCGACAACGTGCAGGAGGGAGTGAACTTCATCTGCAACTGCTGCGGCTGCTGCTGTGAAGCCATGCTGGCCGCAAAGCGTTTTGCATTCGCCAATCCCGTGCATACCACCAACTACATAGCAAAAGTGGACGGGGATACCTGCACCGGGTGCGGTAAGTGCGTGGAGGTGTGCCCGGTGGAGGCCATGTCGCTGGTGTCTGCCGGTGATCCCCATAAACCGAAAAAGAAAAAAGCCAGGCTGAACGAGGATCTCTGCCTGGGATGCGGGGTGTGCGTACGGGTGTGCGCGCAACAAAGCATCGATATGCGGGCGCGCGAAAAACGGGTGATAACACCGGTGAACTCGGCCCACCGTATTGTGAACATGGCCATTGAAAAGGGAATGCTGCAGCACCTCATCGCTGATACCAGGGCCCTATACAGCCACCGGGTGATGGGAGTTATACTTGGCGCCATACTGAACATGCCGCCGGTGAAACAGGCCATGGCCAGCCGCCAGATGCGGTCACGCTACCTGGAGTGGCTCTTTAGGAGAATTTATTAAATCAAGTCAAATATTTATGCTAATTCAGTGCTCGGTTGAAACCGGGGTCAGTATACGGCGTAAAAAATATGAAACCGCCCGCTTCGCTCGATGCACGCAGATGATTAGTGAATAGTGAGCCGTGAGAAGTGAAC
>JAGYNX010000609.1 GCA_018399855.1 Spirochaetota bacterium | reverse complement strand
TGAAAAGCTGAAAGACAAACCGGTGCCAAAGAGTGATATTTTCGTTGGCCTGAAGGCATTCGTGTTCAAGCTTAAGTTTATGCCCCTGCTTTCTGGTAACGTGGAGTTGCGTGAACTCATGCTGTATGAGCCGGTCATTAACGCTGTACGGTACAGCAATGGGGCATTCAACTTCTCCGACCTTATGGCCCCAAAAAAGCTGACAGCTGAAGAGCGGGCTGAGCTGAAGAAAAAGCAGGAAGAGGAAGCACGAAAGAAAGCGGAGGAAGCGAAGAAACCGAAAGAAAAATCCGGTCCCTTTACCGCGGATGATCTTCCTGTGAGTGTGGTCATAGGCAAGGTAGGGCTGGAAAACGGTACGGTTACCTTTAAAGATCTCAAGCTGAAACAGACCATTCAGCTGTATAACCTCACCACGCAGGTGCATGATATTGCCATCGATCCGAAAGACCTGGAAAACAAGAACCAGGTGAAGGTGAAATTTAACAGCGGCATAAAAACAATCGGCAAGACTTCAACCGGTACGGTTGATTCATTTGATATCGTGGTGTCCGCAAACGGTAACGTGAAACCATTTGATTTGAAGACACGGCAGGTTAATCCCGAAGTGGCAATGAAGGTGGGCAGCCCCCGGGGGAAGATGACGGGTCTGCAGATATTTGATGCCATGAAGTCGAACGAGACACTGGAAAAATATTCAGGAAAACTGGGTTTCTTGAAGGATACCATAGACTGGAAAGACGGGTTCGTGGACGTTTGGTACAAGGCTGGCGTGGTGAAGCTGTCTAACGGAAAAATCGAGACCCGTGATTACCGCATGACATTCCAGGGAACCGCTAATACCAATAACAAGGCGGTGAACATGGATATTGACCTGGCACTGGATGAACAATACAACAAGTCGATTGAAAAGGGCATTCAGCGAAATGTTGACAAGGGCGTGAAGGCTCTGGGTAAAAACGTGCAGAAATACGTCAAGTCAGATAAGATCACCGAGTCTGCCATGAAGAAGCTGGTAAATGACGAGGGTAAGGTGTATTTACAATACAAGGTGACGGGAACCTATACAAGTCCGAAGACAAAACTTGTGAGTCCCAAACTGCCCACGCTGCAGGAATTGATCAAGGATGCCGCGGGGGATCTTGGTGACGTGGCAAAGGATGCCGCAAAGGAAGCTGCAAAAGAGGCTACAAAAAAAGCAACGGATAAAGCTGCTGAAAAAGCGGTCAAAAAATTTAAAAAGCTTTT
>JAGYNX010000608.1 GCA_018399855.1 Spirochaetota bacterium | reverse complement strand
GCTACAGCCCACAGGGTAATGGGTAATACAGACCTGTATACAGAAGAAGAAATGGAAGAGCTTTCACGGTATTACGGGGAGGTTATCGCGAATTTGAGGTTAAGCCCGGAAGATTTGAAACGAAGAATAGATTATTACCGGGAACGGGATACCCTCTTAACAAAATTTTCAGATGACCTTTCTGTGAAGATTGAAGAGTTGCAGCATGAGATTGAACAACGGGTGAATGTAGAGGAACAACTAAAGTCTTCTCTTGCTGAAAAGGAAGTACTGCTCAAGGAAATCCATCACCGGGTAAAGAATAACATGCAGATCATTACCAGCCTTCTTGGCCTCCAGATGCGTAACATGGATGATGCCGGTGACAGGGAGCTTTTCAGGGAAAGCCAGGAGAGAATATACGCCATGGCACTTGTCCATGAAAAGCTGTACCAGTCGGATAATCTTGCCATTATTGATTTTGCAGATTATATAAAGGGACTTATAAATGAATATAGAAAATCATATGAAAATGTATCACATAAGGTAGCGTTTAACGTTGTGGTTGAAGACGTGAAATTAAGTATAGACGAGGCCATACCCTGCGGGTTGATTATTAACGAGTTGATAACCAATTCTCTCAAGCACGCATTCCACCACTCACAAGAAGGACACATCGATATCCATTTTCAGAATACTGATACTGGCAGCTACCTGCTCAAGATAGCTGATGACGGGTGCGGGTTCCCTGAGAATGTTTATATAGAAGATTCAGTATCAATGGGTTTTCAGCTGGTACGGGCGCTGGTAAAGCAGTTAAATGCTGCTATAACTATTGAAAGCGACAATGGCACGACTTTTACCATCGTTATTCCCGCGTAAAAATATGTTAATTTGCTGTAACTGTTGATATATTCTTAATTACAGCCGTGGTTTCCCGGTAACACGACTATTCAGCACGGAGGTGCAATGGTACGCATAGGTGAATACCTTATAAATGAAAATTACATATCAGGTGAACAGTTGCAGGAAGGACTTTCCAGGCAGAAAGAAACTGGTGAATTGATAGGACTTTCGCTGATCAAGCTTGGGTTTATCAGCGAAGAGAAAATCAAAGAAGCATTACTGGATTATCGCAGGAAATATTCCACGTTTAAGTGAAGCCGTCAGTTTGCCAGTATTCACTATATGCCATAGTATAGTGTGCAATGTTCTGATAGCGATCATCTCTACAATGTGTCCACATATATCCGCGGAACCCTGAAGCTTATGGTG
>JAGYNX010000607.1 GCA_018399855.1 Spirochaetota bacterium | reverse complement strand
ATACATCAGCAGGAGTTGAATGATGAAATTAAGTACACTTGGATGGAACAAGTTCTTTGAAAAGAATTTTGAATATTTAAAAATACAGGGTCTTATGCCGGGTCGTGTGGTGAAAGAATCCAGGCACCTGTACCGGGTATATTGCGAAGAGGGCCAATTGCAGGCTGAAGTCTCAGGTCATTTCCATTATACGGCGGTATATAAGTCTGATTATCCCACGGTTGGCGACTGGGTTGCCCTGCGGATTGTTGACAATACCGCAATGATAGAGAAGGTGCTGCCGCGCAGCAGTGCTTTTTCCCGTAAAGCAGCAGGGGATGAAACCGAAGAACAGGTAGTGGCCGCCAATATCGATTATCTCTGTATTGTATGCGGTCTCGACGGTGGTCGAAACTTCAACCTTCGGGGCATCGAACGCTACCTTGCCATGGCAAGGGAAGGTGGAGCCCAACCCGTGATGGTGCTGAACAAGGTAGACTTGTGTACCAACCGGCAACAGGCACTTCTCCAGGCAAGGTCTGTTGGGGGTGATATTCCCGTATACCTGGTAAGCGCCCTCGATGGTGAGGGTACAGGTGAACTGGGTATGAGCTTTACCACGGACAGCACCGTTGCCTTTGCCGGCCCATCAGGGGTAGGGAAGTCAGCACTCATAAACAAACTGATGGGGGAGGACGTTCAGGCTACGGGTTCGCAGAGAGACAGTGATCGCAGGGGCCGGCACACAACCACGCATAAGGAGCTCTTTTTCCTTGAAGGAGGCGCCATGGTGATTGATACACCGGGCATGCGGGAACTGCAACTCTGGGGAAGCGAAGAAGGGCTGGAAAACACCTTCAGCGAGATTTACAAGGCTGCCAGAAACTGCCGATTCAGGGACTGCACCCATCAGGGTGAACCGGGATGCGCCGTAGAAGAGCTTCTTGCGGAAGGCGGTCTTGAAGTTGAACGTTACCAGAATTACCTGGATATGCGGGCTGAACTGAATTACCTCGAAAGCAGGGTAAGTGAGAAGGGCCGGCTGGAACGCAAGAACCGGGAGAAAGAATTATCTCGGATAACTAAGAAACTTAATAAAGAGAGGGATTAACGAAAACCCATGGGGGCTCCGGTGAGCCTCCATGGATTTTTTAATGTTATTTCGTTTCACGGAGTTCTTCATGTTCCCTGTCTCCCCTGTACTCACCGTGTGACCCCGTCCGCCAGCCCTTTTGAAGTTTTAATGATATGTATTGATACAATCCCGCATTACCTCA
>JAGYNX010000606.1 GCA_018399855.1 Spirochaetota bacterium | reverse complement strand
TACAAGCGATTTCACCACATCTTTACCCGCGCCAATGTCACCCTTGTGGATGCCTTCACCCATGGCAAAGGCAACAGCGACCCTGTCTTCCTGGATTTTTACAGCCAGGAAGCACAGCATGACATACAGGAAGTAATCTGTATTGAAAATCCAAGAAATATTGCATCTTTTCTTGATGCTATGAACCAGATTCAGGAAGTACACAAGGAGGGATCCTTCTACATTTTCGACAGCCTTACCGGCATGAACGAACTCTGGAAGGACGAACAGTCAGTACTTGATATTTTCGCCTTCACCTGCCCGAAATTGTACGACCTGAATACCATCGCATACTGGGTATACGAAAAAAACGCCCATTCAAAAAAAATCATCGCTGGTATTACCCATATCACCCAGATCGTATTTTCCATAAATAATACAGATGAAGATTATTACGATCTCAAAGTTCTGAAGCTCGAAGACAGGCCAACCACAAGCAGTGGGGGTTCACACAGGTTCAGAATAATAAACAGAACCATTGAGTTCCAGGAACACCGCGAGGTAATGCCATTTCACATTGGCGCGAAGGTGAAAGAGCTTCGCAAGTCACAGCAGATAACACAGTCTGGACTGGCCCAGCGTCTGAATATGACTCCCGGTGCCATATCCCAGATAGAGAATGATATCACCATGCCTTCACTGCATACGCTGGTGCAGCTCTCAACCATATTCAACAGGCCGATAGAGTACTTTATATCAATAGACCCGCATAAAAATTCCCGCAAAGGTTTTTCACTGATTGCGAAAAAAGACATATCCTCCGCTACACACAGTAACATGACACTTGAAAAACTGTCTGATGATTCAATTACAGGCATACAGGCCTTTTGCATAACTTTTGAAAAGAAGGCAGATGTTCAAAGACCTCTGTTCTTGCACAAGGGCAGGGAGTTCTTTACGGTTATTGAGGGCACCATTAGTATTCGCATCAATGACGAGGATTATACTGTAACAAAAGGCGAATCGATGTACCTGGAAACAGCCTTTATCGAGAAATGGGTAAACCCCTCAGACCAGGCGTGCCAGATCATATACCTGTTGCTGTAACCGGCATCTATCATAGAAAACCTTTTGACGATTCGGCATTGTGCCGATAATACTCATACACACTATTGAATGGAAAGGAAACCCGATAATGACAGATATTGATGAAATCAATGCGCTTGAGAAACAGGTATATGACCTGCGTAATCTTATTGAAATAGGGATCAGCCTGT
>JAGYNX010000605.1 GCA_018399855.1 Spirochaetota bacterium | reverse complement strand
CCAGCGATGAGCTGGTTATTTCGATATCAAAGTTGATGAAATCGGCTATCTGCTCGGTGTTGATGGCCCCCAGCACCACTATGGGTTCGGTGATACCGTTCTCCCTAAGAAACATCCCTTCTTCAAGGTAGGCCACCCCGATTGAATGGGCTCCCGCTTTCAGCAGTTCCCTGCTTACCCGCACGATACCGTGACCGTAGGCGTTGGCCTTTACCATGGCCATGATCTTCACATCCGGGCTGATGAGCGACCGCACCACCTGAAAATTATTCACCAGGCTGGCAACAGAAACTTCCGCCCTGGTGGGCCTGTTAATGTACGCTTCATGGGTGAAAATCATACTCATTATCCTGAAAAGATTACCGCAGAGACGCTAAGGACGCGAAGATTGCAGAGAATTTAATATATAAAAACTTTGCGATCTTTGCGTTCTCTGCGCCTTCGCGGTAATCCGTTATAGAATTTTCAGCTTAAAAAATCAATGAAATAATATGACAGGTGATATACTTATGGTAGTAAATATTTATACCATGCATACAGGATTGCTGTTGACAAAACAGTATTGCTGAGAAAGTATAGATAAATTCATTATTTACAGTAGAAAAGGACGTATACGTGCGTGTCTCATTGCTAAAGAAAAAGAAATATCCTGTCGTCGTACCAGAAAACCAGCACTCCATGACAACCTTTGATGTCGAACGGGAAGTACTTGGTGTACTCAACCATCTTCGTCGAAAGGGATATGAGGCTTACCTGGTGGGAGGGTGTATTCGTGACATTCTCCTGAAAAAATCAGCCAAAGATTATGATATCGTTACCGATGCACGTCCAAACCAGATAAAGCGTATCTTCAGGCGATGTTACCTTATCGGAAAGCGTTTCAGGCTTGCCCACGTGTATATAGACCGGCAGCGTTTCGTGGAAGTAGCAACCTTCAGGGGAGTCGTAGACCCGCAGGATTTCGACGAGGACAGCTACGCGGCCAATAACGTCTTTGGCACCATGAAAGATGATGTACTTCGAAGAGACTTTACGGTGAACGCCCTCTATTATAACAGTGCCGACGGTAGCATAATAGACTACATGGGGGGGCTTTCTGATCTTAAGAAAAGGATAATGCGTTCAATCGGCGATCCCGAAACCAGGTTTGCCGAAGATCCCGTGCGGATAATACGCCTGGCACGTTTTTGTGCCCAGCTTAATATGACCCCTTCGCGAAGGGATTTGAAGGCGGCAAAAAAACTTGCCCATCGAATT
>JAGYNX010000604.1 GCA_018399855.1 Spirochaetota bacterium | reverse complement strand
TACAGGATAACTTTGAAAAAGATATTTTATTGTATAAAAGATTTAAGAAAGACTTTACTAAACTGTACCGGGAAAAAGTATCACTTCGCATACTGGGGTATGGTGAAATATCCACCGTTATGCAGCTTGCCAAAGGGTCTCATATGGATAGTGATTACCAGCAGAGGTCAATCGAAGACAGCGGTATGGTATGGAAACGTATGCCACCCCTTTCAAGTTTTGAAGAGGTGACGCAGCTTGAAAGGGTATATTCCCAGTATCATGCCCTGTTGAACGGGAAAATAGGGATAAGTGTGCCGAATCAGCAGTTCAGATATTTCAAAAACAACGGTACCTATACAATATATGCCGGGCAGGTGAAACTGAATCCTGATTTCGTGGGTCACATACTTGTTCGCAGGCTTGATGTGGACAATGCTATCAGGCTTTTCGGCCTGGTTCTGGACCAGCTTGAAAAATGGTACATGTTCAATCATGAGAATAACAATATCAAGGCAGGGCTTGATGGTCAGATATCAAACTGGGTATTGCAGTCATCTGATGGCGCGCTTAATTACGTGAGTAAAAATGATTCTCTGATGTATATCGACACAAGCACACCCTTATACAGGATTGATAATGAAGAACAGCTTAACGCGGAGTTGTTTCTAAAAAATACGCCGTCCTTTTTGAGGGTTGTTATACGTGTATTTTTTTTGCAGAATGTTCTGGACAGGTATTATGATGTACGTTCAGTAATAATTGATTGTATTGCAAATCTATACAAGGAACAGCGTGAAGACCTTATAATATTTTTTGTGCCCGTTGCCAACATGTTCCTGGAAAGAATTCCAGGACAATTTGAACCATTGACAGAGAAGGAAATAAGAAAATATTACGAGGAAGATGCGTTTATATGGAGATTGTTCCAGTTTTCGAGGAAGGTAGACCGGTTCATTACTGAAAAAATATTTCGAAAACGTTACACGTACAGACTTCCGGGTAAGGTCACACGTTAAAGATAGATGGGAGAATAAATAATGACTACTGATTTTTTTCGTGAAGGTACCATGATAATCGGCCACAGGGGGGTGCCGGTTGAATTTCCCGCAAATACCATGCCTTCCTTTAAAAGGGCTGAAGAACTTGATGTGGACGTGATCAACACAGAAGTATACCTGTCAGCCGACGGTATACCGGTGGTAATTAAAGATGAAAACCTGGAAGAGATATCAGACGGGAGGGGCAGGGTTACTGAATATACACTGGAAGACCTTCA
>JAGYNX010000603.1 GCA_018399855.1 Spirochaetota bacterium | reverse complement strand
TGCTCTTTGAGAAAATCCAGCGAGGCCCGGGCGATACCGATGGCCATGGAGGACACCATGGGCCGGGTGTTGTCGAAGGTTTTCATCACACCTTTGAATCCCTCGGTCTGGGTCTTCACCTCTTCGCTGCCCAGCAGGTTCTCGCGGGGTATACGGCAGTCATCCAGCACGAAGGTGCCGGTGTCGCTTGCCCGTATACCAAGCTTGTGTTCCAGCGTCTCCAGCCTGAAGCCGGGGGTGTCTTTCTCGACGATGAATGACTTGATGCCCCCCTTGCCCGCCTTCTTGTCAACGGTGGCCCATACTACCACGCAGTCGCAGCGGTCGGCGCAGGTAACGAAGATCTTCTCCCCGTTTAAGACCCACTCATCACCGTCAAGCACGGCGGTGGTGGATATGGAGCCTGAGTCAGAACCAGAGCCCGGCTCGGTGATGGCCATGGCGGCCCACATCTTGCCGAACTTCTCAAGCTGTTCGTCGGTGGCCACGGCGGCGATGGCGGCGTTACCCAGCCCGGCGTTGGGGATGGAAAGCAGAAGCCCCGCGTCACCCCAGCACATCTCTTCGATGGTAGCCACGGTGGAGAGGTTTACACCCTTCGGGGATTTCCCGTTCCCTCCATCTGCAGGGGCGTCATCTTCTTTCTTCTTTTTTTTGGGGCGCCCCATGATCTGTATGCCTTTAAACATGTCAAGCTCGGTGGGATAGGCGTGTTCTTCCTCGTCGTATTTCCTGGCTATTGGGCGAAGTACACCCTTTGCCATGTTGTTCATACTTGACCTGAGGTTTTCAAGGTATTCTGGTGTTTCTATATGTAACATGGTATTCTCCTTGTACGTGATTATACTGCCGCCATCCCTTCAAGGACGGCGATGGTGCGGCCGTTGCGGTAGTAACGCTCAACCGGGTGGTCACGCACGTAGCCGTGTCCTCCCAGCACCTGCACGCCGAAATCGGCTACCTTCATAGTCATCTCACCGGCGTAAAGCTTTGCCAGGTAAGAAGAACGGGCGGCGTCATTTCCCGCTTCAAGTGCGGAGGCCGCCTTCCAGGTCATCAGGCGCATGGAGTCCACCTCGTAGGCCATCTCGGCGATCATGAATGCCACCGACTGCCTTCCGGCAATGGGTTCGCCAAACTGCACCCGCTCCTTCGCGTAATCGCGGGCATACTCGAATGACGCCCGGGCGATGCCGGTGCCGATGGCCGACAGGGCGGTGCGGGTACGATGCAGTATCTTCTGGTACTGCTGATCTGCCCCG
>JAGYNX010000602.1 GCA_018399855.1 Spirochaetota bacterium | reverse complement strand
TCAATCATTGAATGTAATATATGAAGAAGATGGGAAACAATTATTTTGCGCAACCGATTATGGTGATGATAAGGACAGGGTTGTCATCAGGGATGATGGCAGGCCAACATACCTGATGGCTGATATAGCCTATCACCTCACTAAAATCAAGAGACAGTACGACCTGGTAATTGATATATGGGGACCAGACCATCACGGGTATATTTCACGACTTGTGGGTGCCATGCAGGCCATGGGGTATGATGAAAATAAGTTTAAAATACTCATTGCCCAGCAGGTGAACCTGATGATGGAAGGTGAAGCGGTTAAGATGTCAAAGAGACTGGGCAAATTTTCCACAATGGAAGACCTTATCGATGAAGTTGGTGTGGATGTGGCGCGTTATTTCTTTGTCATGCGTTCGATGGAGAGTCACCTGGATTTTGACCTGGATCTTGCCAGGCGTCAGAGCTCCGAGAACCCTGTATTTTATCTACAGTACGCGCATGCGAGAATTTGCTCGATTTTCCGTGAAGCTGAAACAAGGGGAATAACCTATGACCCTGGAAAGGCAGTTGAAAGACTGTTAAATAACCAGGAGTCAATCGCAATAATGAAATTACTTGCCAGGTTTCCTGAAGAGATTCGAGATGCGGCTGTCACCTGTGAGCCCCATCGCATGACCACGTACCTTATGCGGCTGGCCCAGGGATATCATAAATTTTATACTGAGCACAGGGTGCTCTCAGATGATATTGAGTCAACACAAACATACCTTACCCTTTGTGACGCGGTGCATATTGTAATGAAGAATGGGCTGCATATACTCGGTGTTTCTGCTCCTGAAAAGATGTGACATCCAGTTATTTTTATGTTGTATTTTGCGTATCATGTTGTGTATAATGTCACAAAAACCCTTCGGCCTGGTTTATAAATATGATACGTACAGCACTTGTCGCAACCGGCAACGAGCTGGTTTATGGCAAAATACAGGAATATAATAATTATTACCTGAGCAAAACACTATTCTCCACCAGTTGCGAAGTTGTTGCGCATTATACTGTTGGAGATAATCCGGAAATGATAAAAAAGTCTCTTCATGATGCTTTTTTATCAGCTGAACTTGTAATAATAACCGGGGGGCTTGGTCCAACAGATGATGATCGTACTGTAGAAGTGTTGCAGCATATGCTTCATTTTGAAACATCTGTTTACCAGCCAGGATTACGTCGGATGGAAAAATTTTTCAGCAGTATGGGAAGAAAAGTTTTACCAGGTGATTTAAAAA
>JAGYNX010000601.1 GCA_018399855.1 Spirochaetota bacterium | reverse complement strand
GAGCAGAAATAAAAGAATTAATATTAGTAATAAGAAATAAAACAAGAAGAGATATTTTAAAATGTTTCACTCAAATATTCCGAATATAATCTTCCCAGGGCCTGGTATACAAACAATTCAAGCAGAACAATACAACCCACACCCCACCTGTCAAGAAAGATTGTAAGACAACATTGAAATCAATTATCCACACAAAACTTTTCATTCAACAGCATTTCAGATGTTTTCTGACGAATGATGCACCTCGCACTCCAGCAGAAGCATTTCGCCGGGATAGGCGTGGTACCCGACGAGAATAACATGGCGTTTCTACAAACGAATTGGTGTTTCCATATGTTAACAATAATACACCGATCATTTCGTGTTCAATGTATAATCTAACGGGCATTTAATATTACTACACAAATTATGTTTCTGAGGGTATACATGAGGATGTATGAAATAGATCATATAGACCGCTCTATATTCAATTTCAGGGGGAATCCTGTTTACAAATGAAACAGGTACTGTTCGAAATGTCGTTTCGTCCGCAGTGCTGGGATATCATGAACCTGAAGTTGTAGGAGATAAATTAATTTTCTTAGTTGATTTTTGCATGGATATGGATATATTTATTAATATCATTTACCCGGTAACAGTAATGCGTTGTTGATCGTTATTGCGGCAACATTACGCGGTATATCGGGCACACAAAGAAAACCCTCACCCAGGGAAATCTTTAATCGAATATGGTCTACGTAGAAAAGGCTGGGGCTTATTGGAAAAAGGCAGGAATCTGTTGTAGCATGGCATGTTATATGTCAATTTTCGCAGCCTTCGGTATTGGAAAAGGATTTGGCAGGTTGGAATGAAAATTTTGATGGTCTATTTTTCGCGAACCGGATATACAGAGCGACTGATCTACGAGGTAAAGAAGAATCTTGAAACAAAGGGGAATACGGTATATATAGAAAGGCTGCGATCATTAAACGAAAAGAGTTGTGTGGGTGAAATATGGAAGGATTTGCACCATTACCCGCTTATTTTCTTTTCATTGTTCAGCAAGTGGTGGCGTCAACGATATATTTCAAATTATACTCAGGTTGAAGATGATATTGCACCACTGCAATATTCCGATGTATCCGAATTTGACATGGTTTGTATAGGGGGGCCCAAATGGGCACACGTTGCCTATCCGGTGGCACGATATCTGCGACTCGTCAAGGGCCTTGAAGGTAAACATATCGGATCCCTGTATACATTTGGGTGCCGCTGCCGGTTTTAACCA
>JAGYNX010000600.1 GCA_018399855.1 Spirochaetota bacterium | reverse complement strand
GGCACTGAAGAAGAAACATATCATCAGGAAGAAGACGAACTGGATACTGAATACCGGGACAATGTACTGACCGCCGCCTTCATCGAAATAAGGGAAAAATCGAAAGAAGTGCTCTACACCTATTTCCAGTACGGGCTGTACAACATTCCCCGCAGAGAACAACCGGCCAACAAATCAACATTTAACAGGCTGGTAAAGAATTTGCAGACATCTTACCACGCACTGACAAAATTATCACAGCATACTGCTGATGAAGAATTCCTGGAACATTTTGATACGTACAGCAATGTACTTTTTTCTTTTTATAAGTCTTCTGAATGTCTCAATATTATAGATTCATACACAAGCAATACCGATGTGCAGGCATTTCGCCTGTACAAGAAAGGAGACGAATCTTTACACGAAGCACAAAAGGAAGTTTTTTATGACAGGCATAACCGGGGATGGTTCAAGAAAGAGTTTGCGCAGGTGCAGATATTGCGGGCAATTGACTATTTAAAAAACGCATTACGCTCGTTTCCCAGGTCAAGCTGGGCGGTAGAAACATCCATAAAGCTTGAACACGCCCAACATCTTAAAAAATACATAGAACTCTTTTTCGAAGAGGATTAATTTTCATGGACATCGTTACGATAACCGGTATCGCGACAGGCCTTGCCATGGACGCGTTCTCAGTATCTATTGCGGCAGGCCTTTTCATATACAAACCCTACGGAAGGTATTACTTCCGAATTGCTTTCCATTTTGGTTTTTTCCAGTTCCTTATGCCAATTATAGGCTACTTCGCCGGCTATTTCATTTAACCATACATCAGAATTATTGATCACTGGATTGCCTTCCTGCTGCTTACCTATATCGGCGGAAAGATGATTTACGAATCATTTCATGGGGGAAGGGGTTTCCAAAATGATCCATCAAGGGGCCTCACCCTGATAGCATTGTCAATAGCCACAAGCATAGACGCCCTTGCAGTGGGATTAAGCCTTGGGGTTCTTAACAAGCCCATCATCTATCCCAGCATTATAATTGGTATAGTCTGTGCATTTTTCTCCATCGTGGGCGTTGCAATTGGACGTCGGGTTGGCAACAAGCCGGGAAAATTTTTTGAGATACTGGGTGGTATAATTTTAATCTCAATAGGTATAAAGATACTTATCCAGCACCTGGGATGAAAGATTCTTGATTTCACCCATTTTTCTTCCGATACAATTAAGAGAGATACAGGTTTCCGCAAACAACTATCATATTTTTGGTATAACAGCTTATGAATAATT
>JAGYNX010000060.1 GCA_018399855.1 Spirochaetota bacterium | reverse complement strand
CATGCCGTCTTCATACACCCCTGCATCTTTAAGTTCATCCTTGATGGGCTGGGTTGGGACAAAGGTAAGATCGCACTGGTTATAAAACCATACGGTGATTTTTCGCACCAACGCCTTCGCGGCCCTGGCCAGCCCGGGAATAAAATTCAGATAGTAGTCAATATACGCAAGGTAGTGGGTGTGATAGGTGCTGAAAACCGGTATATTATTCTTCAGGCCGTATTTCAACGCGTAACGGCCCAGTAGTGCCGGCGTAGTAAAATGGATAACATCAGGCTGAAATTCCTCGAGGGCCTTCTCAAGTTTTCCGTTGAAAAATGGAAGAGCCAGCGGGTAGTCCTTGTACAGCGGGAAACGCACGTAATTACAGGTTTCAACTTTAAAAGGCACCCTTTCCCTGTCATCGGGGGGATAAGCCGTTATAAAAAGGTAGTCAAACTCATCCTTTGGGATTCGATCAATAATATTGTACAGGGTATATGTAACCCCGTCTATATTCTCACGGAGAATATCTGAAAATAGCGCTACCTTGATTTTTTTTCCTTTGTTCATACCATTCCTCTTCTAACACTGTGAAACTATTAATGAAGCATTAATCGTGCCGAACAAGAATATGGAGGCGTTTTAAGTGCTGATATTACGAAGGGTTATGGGCCACAATAATAAAATAAGCTGGTTTCGGTCTGTACCCATAATTACGAGGATACAATGTATCATATTTGCAACAGATAATCGCTGCATAAATGCAACATTGGGTATCATTTGTTCGGTGAAAACCTGTATAGTCGACTTTTGATGTCATCCCCTGTGGCAAAGGTTGTGATGTGATCAAAATGCGGGTTATCTGCAGCATTTTCACGGATCATCTTCAGGGTTGCGGCATTTCGCATGAGGGCATTCTTGTCCCCGATCTTGAGGCGCCGTATGTAAAAATCATCGATAAAGACCAGTGAGATGCCCTTCTGGGTACATTCCTTCACTACACCCTGCATGGTGTGGCTTTGCAGTTTCCTGGACTGAACAAACCGGCTCCTTTCAAGACCGCTGTAATACATGGCCACGTTGGTTTCGCTGATAAGCATCTTGTCCCCCTTCGTGCCGTGCTGGCGATACCACGTACCGGCTTTTTTGAATTCAACCCTTCGCAGGCTGTAATGGTCCATTGTCCTGGTGCCGTAGCCTGTCATGAATGAAAACAATATACCGAAGACCAGGGCGGAGGCCAGGATGGTATTGTTGCCTGCGCCGGTGGTGAAGCGAACCGTGATTACACCCGCGGCGGTAAAGGCAAGAGCCCAGGCATAGGGAAGAATGCCCGCATCCAGCAGGGTAAACGATGAAGCGAACGTAAACACGGCCAGGCCCAGGGCAAAAGCGGTGATGGCGAGTTTCTTTCTATGCTTTTCGTTAATATTGTTCAATTTTTTGGCCATGAAAGGGATGAGCCCCTGCTGTAACCCATAAAAGAGAAAGAGGTTGAGAAACCATAGTATCGGCAGCACGTATCGTGCCTTCGTGTTCTGGTACACCACGTGGACGAGAAGGAAGCCCCCTGTTGCCAGGAGAAGGGGAACCTGTTTTCTCCAGTGAAGTCGTATGAAAAGTATACCCCCCCACACTACTGAGACCAGCACCAGTATGCCGAAAACCAGGAGCAAAAGTGCAAGCACAACCTGGAGAAGAAACATGTCTGAATAATAGATATGGGTTCCCATCCAGGCAACAAAAGAGGAGACCACCAGGTAGCAGTCAATGAAATACCTGTAAATATTTGGTCCGCGTCGAGCGATTTCTTCCACGTAAGCGTGATTTCCGGCCCCGCTTTTCTGGTATATGATCAGCAAAATCCAGGATATGGTGATGGTAGAGGCCAGTGTGCCAAGAATAATGGCGAG
Organism: Spirochaetota bacterium; assembly: GCA_018399855.1. Lineage (GTDB taxonomy): Bacteria > Spirochaetota > UBA4802 > UBA4802 > UB4802 > M55B154. Next base: position 7,424 of record JAGYNX010000060.1, on the reverse strand, counting down.
AATCTTTTTTCTGTTCTCGAAAAAATCACGGTACATGGCAGCCGGTACGGTAAATACCGCGTCCCACTTGGTGCCTGCCGCAAGCCAGGATGTGAGATAGGCCAGGCGTGAATTCTTTACGGTGAAGTAGATGGTAAGGGCTATGAGCAGGGCGAGCAGCATCTCAAGTTCCGCGTTAATTGCCGTATACACGGTATAGATATTTGCTGACAGAAAAAGCATGGCCAGCAGGGCGTATGGAGCCGCAAGCCACCTGCGGTATAATGCCCACACAACTGCCAGGTAGGGAACAAAAAGTATAAGGTTTACTATGATTGCGGTTACATACACCGGATCAAATGTATCCAGGGGATTTAAGGGGGTAAGCAATGCCAGGAGTATATTGTATACGGGTAGTATCTTGAAAGAGTTCCCGGGAAAGTTACCCTTCATGTATTCAGTTACACGGGGCAGAAAATTATTCATGTAATCAGCACTGGGGGTTTCAAGGTAATTAAAATAATACAGGACATACCCGAATGCCAGGGCTCCTGTTATTATGGACAAGTTGCGTATGGCTTTTCCCGGATCAGTTTGTGTATTGCTCATGCGATATGACCTCTGCATTATGAATGTTGTTACCTGGTGAACCGCAACTGTTGCTGTATGCTCTCTGTCACCAGTTGGGGATCATCCAGGTGCAGGTAGTGCAGTCCCTTTCCTGACTGGCGTAGTTTACCACGGGGTGAAAGGTTTGCTGCCTTCCTGAATATTGTGGCATATACACGGTTTACCATCCGGGCTTCATCCCAGGACATCTGGAACTTGTAGAGCCTGTTCCTGTAGTCAATTTCTGAGTAGCTGAGAATGGTAAGGGGGCGGTTGGGGAAAGGTCCGGCGTCTTGTACCTGCTGTATACTGGTGTCAAGGCTGGATCCGTATTCCTGTATCATGGCATCATATACGTCCCCCCTCGAGTAGTGGGATATGACGTCATTGAGGACATTGTGCGGGATGTTTTCATTCACCAGTATCCGCAATGAACGCATTATCCCCGCTTCGGCCGCAAGGGCGGCAATTCGAAGTTTCGGCGTTCTCCTGATGAGATTCTGATAGAACACCCGGGGCAGTTCTTCCTTTAATAGACTATACTCGGTGGTAATGGGGTTTATCAAGATGACACCGGCCACCTCAGCCGGGTGTTTCCTGGCAAAGTGCTGGGTGTACAGGGCACCAATGTCGTGTCCCACCAGTATGTAGGGACCGCGTATGCTCTTTTTCTGTAAAATGGCGCGAAGATTTGTGGTAACATTTTCAGAGGTTGCCGGTGTACCAGATGCCAGGCTCCACCCGTAGGCATTTCTGTCATAGGTTATTACGGTTGTGTCTTTGGCAAGGCGGTCCTGTATATGCCACCATTCAAGGGAGGTTGAACCAAGGCCCGTCTGGATGATGACTGCCGGATTACCCTGTCCCTTTACCCGTATGAAAAGTGAGGTGTCGCTTGCCTGAATACGCTTACCTGAGGGGTGAGGGTTCTGCAGCCAGAGGGATGCAGTGATACTGTTGCTCACCGCCGAGTATACCACCCAGAGAAGGGGGAAGGCGATCAGGGCTGCAACCAGTATTAATATGATAGTTCGTCGTTTCATTACCAGGGGGTTACTCCGTTCTCTTGTATATTATGATATGATCAGGGCTCAGGCGTGAAAATGATATCCGGTTGAATCCGGGTATGTGATAATCAAACCGGGCAGTCTTTTCATATGGAAGCTTTCCATTGAATAACTTATGGAAGAATACCGGGAACTGTGTTCGCATGAATTGTTTCCCCTTCTCGTTGGTAACGATCCTGCCGCTGATAACCTCGTCACTGATCTTGCCAAGGTACCTTCTGTAATAATGGGATGTTATCACGATATAGTCAGGTTTTCTTTCACTGATGTCCAGCACGTCGTTTTTTACCCTGTAGGTAAAAGTGTGCCGGGGAAACCGGGGGAGGTAATGCTCGTAGGCATAATATTCAATAGTCTCGTCCTTTTCTATGTGCTGCTGCATCCAATCTTCCGCCCTGTATCGGGTATCAAACAGCAGGTTGGCGTTGACGTGTATGGTGAGGTAGAAACCGTATACCATCGAGGCGGTTACAAGTAATATAAAAGCAGCTTTAAAGAGCCCCCTGGATGCGGCAAGTCCACGGTCGATGGCATAGCCCCCGTACACGGTAAGGAAAAGTGTTATGGGCATAACGAAGCGTACATTGCTTTGCCGGATTATCTGAACAAAGAAAAGGTAGAAAGACAACGACGCGATAAAAAATACCAGTGATAACAGGAGCTGCCTGCTGTTTCTGCGATACTGTATGGCCACCAGGAGAATACCCACACCACACAGGGTGAGAAGGGGCCAGCCCATGGTATCCTTTGCCATTGTCCGGATTGAATCTGTCAGCAATGCTATTATGCCTTCGGGTTCAAGGGTATAACTGATCGATCGTGTCCCCCCTTCTCCCAGCAGAAAGCCAAGGCGTTTCTGGAAACCGGAAAAATTCAAGACCAGGTTTTCTACTATGACGGTGCCGGCCAGGAACACCCCGGCGAAGGTGATAAAGTTCCTGGTGAAAAGGGCCCTGAAGGGGTTTTCGCCTTTATCGCGGTATAGTACGGGGAAAAGCAGGATGAACAGTATAAAGGGTAGCACGAAGACGGCATAGGCCTGGTCTTTGGTGCCAAAGGCGAGGCAGGTGAATACCGCAACGCCGATATAGTCCTTTCGAATGCCGTATTTTACCACCCGGATGAGAAAATATAGGGCGATCATTGCCCAGCATAGAAATGGCACCTCAACCTTGGCTACGTGTGAATAAAAATTTATTGCAGTGTTAAAAGAGGCAACAAGGGCTGCGAACACCGCTGCCCTCTCGGAGAACAATTCACGTGCCGCACGGTATACGAAGTATATCATCACCAGGGCCATGATCACGGTAACAAGGCGATCTACCAGTATAAGCCAGGTGACATGCTCCGGCGACTGGGCTACTTCAAGCAGCCGTTCAAGTGACAGCCCTTTCGGCGTGACTGCCCCCGCACCCATGGTGATCACTATGGGGATATTCAGAAGGGCCAGTAAAAGCTGATGCACCATGGGGTATTTATGATAATATCCGAAAGAGAATCCCTGGCTAAGACCCACCAGGGGGTGATAGGGTGCCAGCGAATCTGAAAGCCACGTGGCATTATGAGGCAGACCCCAGGTGATGCCGGTTAGATACAATGCGGCATTGAAAAGCAGTACCAGGATCACCGGCTTCTTAGAAATGATGTCAATTATATCGCGATGGATTTTCAATTCTTATACCTTTCATTTGTAAACATCTCAAAATGGTGAATAATGGATGCATTGTACATGTACCTGGGCACCTGTTGTCAAGATACATTTATGGAGTATCATACATTGTTTCCTTGTTGCATTTCAAGCAGGTTATTGTATTCTGTGTGTAGATTTTCTTGTCAAGGAGTTGCAATATGGATTTCAGCATTAAGACGCTTGGTCAGTGCAAGATTGACTGCCCCCTCCTGGAAATGTTTACTTCCAGGGAAAAAACTTTTGAATCAGATGAGACCCGGTTATTGTACAATACAATGTTCACGAAGGACACCAGCTTTGATGGTGAAAGGCTGCAGCAAAGCTTCGAGGTGGCGGGTCCCAGGGAAAAGATATATTTCAAGCCGGAGGAGGCAAGACCGGCCATCGTTTCGTGTGGCGGGATATGTCCGGGAATAAATGACGTGATCCGATCTATTGTAATGGAATCACATTATCATTACAATACACAGAAGGTAGTGGGAATTTCTTACGGGTACAACGGGTTGAATCCTGCTAAGGGATACCCCATGATGGACCTTACCCCTGAAAGGGTAAAAAATATACATATGCAGGGTGGTACTATACTGGGGTCTTCACGGGGTGGAACGGAAGATATGGACCTGCTTATGGATACCCTGGAGAAGATGAAGATAAATATTCTGTATGCCATTGGAGGTGACGGAACCCTTCGGGGTGCCCATGATTTTTCAGAACTTGCCCGTAAGCGAGGAGTTGATCTGGCAGTTGTCGGAATTCCCAAGACCATTGACAATGATATCAGTTTTATACAGCGATCCTTCGGTTTCGAGACAGCCGTGTCAAACTCGGCAAATGCTATTTATGCCGCCCATAACGAGGCGCAGGGTGCGCCCAACGGTGTTGGACTGGTAAAGTTGATGGGGAGACATTCTGGTTTTATCGCTGCCAGCGCGGCCCTTGCCATAAATGACGTGAATTTCGTTTTGCTGCCCGAAGTGCCATTTGACATGGATGGAGGAAATGGTTTTCTCGCGCATCTTGAGAAACGTCTGAATAGAAGAGGTCATGCGGTAGTCTGCGTGGCCGAAGGTGCGGGACAGGATATTCTGCAGAAAGAAGGACCAAGAAAATATGATCCGTCTGGAAATGTGCGGCTGGCTGATATTGGCTTATATCTTAAAGACCGTATAAACAGCTATTTCAACGAAAAAAATATTGAGATCAATCTCAAGTATATAGACCCAAGTTACATGATTCGGAGCGCTCCCGCGGTACCTGATGACTCAATTTACTGTACCATACTTGGTCAGCACGCGGTACATGCGGCCATGGCGGGAAAAACCGACCTGGTGATCGGACAATGGAACAACATCTTCACCCACGTGCCCATTGACCTGGCAGTTTCAAAAAGAAAACAGGTTGATCCCCATTCACGTTTCTACAATAGCGTGATAGAGGCCACCGGGCAACCGGTTTCCATGAAGAACTAGCTGCCGTCCTTCTCCTTTATAAATCCGGCGGCTATGGAAATGGCTCCTTCAACTACACCCGGTTGAATACTGTCTACAGTATCATCCTGCGTGTGGTATACCGAGTCTTCTTTTTCCGGCTCCGTTGCCAGCGCGATAAGGGTGGTGGCATGGGCACCGATTTTTGCCAGCTCTGCCGCATCGGTGGCACCAGCTCCGGGGTACAGGGCGAAGGGTTCAGCGTTATATCCCAGCGAATGAGCTATCCTGCTGCAGTCATCTGCCATTTGAGAGGAGAGCTTTATAAAACCATTCAGGTCCCTGGTAAGGAACTTGATGCGATGGGTGTAATACAGGCTGTCCATGTTAAAGTGCCACGTGGGCATGGAGGTGAGTTCATCCCTGTGCATGCGGGCATACGCCCGTGCTCCCCGTATCCCCGACTCTTCCGCGTCAAAACTGGCCAGGATAATGCGGGTGTATCGCGGCCTGTTTTCTTTCGGGGCTTTCTTTCCGAACATGCGGGCAATTTCGACGGTTATGGATGAGGCAATCAGGTTGTCACCTGCACCGGGAGTTCCTTCTTTTTTTGTAAAGAACAGCATGGGTATGGCAAATAGTACGTTCGAAAGAAGTGCCCACCTGACAATATCCCCGATAATCCCTGCAGGGCCGGTTATTGCTGCATATATGGTAAATAACCAGATAATGAAAGGGGATACTCCAAAGGACAGTACGATGAAAAGGACAATCAAGCGATATAGTTTTGGACTGTCCGACATATAACGGAACTCGTAGGCGCTGTCATGGTGCCCGCTTACTATAACCTGCTGCCGCGCTGGTTCGATGGGCTCTATGATGCCGCTTACGTTAAATCCTTTTTTTCTTTTATACAGTGGATCGAACAGTTCACCGTAACAAAGGAACTGGCTGAATGCCCAGATGCTGGCCAGGGTAAAACCCAGGGCCGCGATAAGATAATATTCCGGAAAAAGGAAAAGCAACAGTGCGGCTGCTATGTTAAACAGGGGGGCAACCTTCAAAAACCCCAGAAAAGCGAAAGGCCGCACCTCGAATTCGTCCATGGTGGTGTGATGACAGTACCTGTCATATTCTCCGGCCAGCTCCATTGCCACCTGTGCGGATGCGGGAGAACCTGCAAGCCTGGGGCCATATCGTTGAATCAGTTCATGTGTTCGATGTAACGCACTCTTTGCCGCTTGTGAAATTGTTCCGGTTGCCATGATGATTATCTCCCATTGTAGATATATGATGTGGTATACTTAATTTTGATTGCAAGAAAATATTAATGAGTATATCGTATCAGACAGCGGAAAGGGGTAAGAGGTTTCAAAAAAAGTGAGCGAACACTCATTTTTTTGCCATTGAATGTTAGTAAAAGTGAATATCGTAATAAAATGACATGGAATTGGAAACATGGAAGCAGATAAAAAACAGGGAAATGAGTATTTAATCAGGCAGATGCAGATAGATGATCTTGCGGATGTTTTTCACCTGGGGGAAAAGCTGTTTACCCTGCGTGAGTATCCTACCCTGTATCGTACATGGGATGAATACGAAGTAATAGGATTTTATACCGGTGACCCCGAGTTCTGCCTGGTGGCGGAAACCGGTGGCAGTCTTGCCGGGTTCTTGCTGGGTTCAATAGTTGACAAGAGGAACTCTCCCCGCAAATACGGGTATCTTGTCTGGTTTGGTATTGATGAAAAGTTCCAGGGTAGTGGTGTAGCCGAACTGCTGTTTGACGGGTTTAAAAAAATAATGCAGGGTGAAGGTGTCCACATTTTACTGGTAGACACGGCGGCTGATAATGACAGGGCTCTCTCCTTTTTTAGGGCAAGGGGATTCAGTTCACCACGGGATCATGTATACCTGACTTTAAACCTTCCGGGAGAAGTTACAAAAGGATGAGTTCTGGCAAAGTGAAAATAAACAACGGTCGCCTGCAAAAAATATTCAGGGACATGGTGGATATTTACAGTCCATCGGGGAAAGAGGGTGCCATCGTTGGTTTTCTGGATGGTTTCCTCAAAGGGGCAGATGTTCCCGCTGTTCGTCAGCCGGTGGAAGACGGGAGAGATAATCTTTTAATACTTTCTCCGAGGGAGAACGCGCAGGTGGTCTTTGTTGGTCACCTGGATACCGTTGCGGCACCTGATTACATGAATTACCGTTTCGAACTTGATGATGACGAGGTGTACGGGCTGGGCACCGCCGACATGAAGGGTGGATGTGCCGCAATGATTGAGGCCTTTACCGCCTACTGCAGGGCCCATGATGGTGACCTGCCCGCTTCACTGGCCCTTGTTGTTGGAGAGGAGGAAACCGGCGACGGGGCGCAAACATTCGTGGATGAGTATCATTATCCATGGGCAATCGTGGGTGAGCCAACCAGCCTGATGCCCTGTTTCAGCCATTTCGGCTACCTTGAACTGGAACTGACAACGTATGGTAGACGGGTGCATGCGTCACTGGCTCAGAAAGAACATAACGCTATCCGTTCAATGCTTACCATGCTTCTTTCGCTTACAGAATTTTTAGATGGTTCACGGCATGAAGTAATCTATAATATCAGGGATATGCAGAGCTCTCAGGCGGGGTTTGCCGTTC
>JAGYNX010000006.1 GCA_018399855.1 Spirochaetota bacterium | reverse complement strand
AATTACCTGAATATTTTTTATATATTACTGGTCCAGTTTGATCTTAACCATATCACCAAGAGTCACCTTGCCAGGACTTGTCTGGTCAAGTATCTTTTTAAGTTCTTCTTTTTCGGTTATCTTGTCATAATGCTTAATACTTAATGACAACCTCTTTTTTTCCACGTCAACATCCAGTACCACGGCATTTACCTGGTCACCAGTTGAGAAGTAATCTTCCAGGTCATCAATTTTGTTCGATGAAACTTCAGATATATGCACAAGTCCTTCAACATCATCATTCTCCAGTTTTACGAAAAGACCAAAAGAAACTATACTGGTAACTTCCCCGGAGATAACAGTTCTTGGCGGATACTTCTCAGCGATTGCCTCCCAGGGAGACCTTGTCAACTGCTTCATTCCACAGGCAATTTTCATTTCTCTTTTATTGATATCAAGAACTTTAAATTCAACATCATCACCTTCCTTAAATTGTGAGGAGAGGTCCTTGATATTCTCATCCCATGAAACATCTGAGATATGGATGAGTCCGTCTATATCATTTTCAAGCTCTACGAACATACCGAAATTTACAATTTTTTTAACCGGTCGAGTTAGCACAGTACCAACGGGAAAACGTTCATCAATGGTATTCCACGGATTAGGAGTAAGTTGCTTTACACCAAGTGAAAGTTTTCTTTCAACGTCATTTATTCCCTGAATCACCACTTCAACGTCTTCGCCCTTGCGATACAGGTCTTTTGGGTTTTCACTACGTTTTGTCCATGAAAGATCAGACGCGCTCACGAAACCTTCAATACCATCTTCAATCTCTACGAACATACCAAAATTTGTGAGTGTCACAACTTTTCCCGAAACCCTGTCATCAACATTGTATCGTTCATTCATGGAAAGCCATGGGTCTTCACTGAGTTGTTTCAGCCCCAGTGAGATCTTGCCTTCTTCCCTGTTCATACCAAGGATCACGAAATCACGTTCTTCACCAACATTTATAATTTTCTTCTTTTTGAAAACTTTTTTCCATGATATATCATTACGATGCAACAGGCCTTCTACTCCGCCAACATCGACGAAAGCCCCAAAATCAACGAACTTGGTAATCTTACCTTTTATTACATCACCTGGATTATATTCGCTTTCAAGCTTATCCCATATCTTCTTTTCTTCTTCATCAATATAATCTCGCCGTGAAAGAATTACCGATTTTTTCTTTTTGTCCACGTTTCTAATTTTAAACCACACAGAAGGTTGTCCATTTTGCGTCTTTCTCATCCTCACATCTGCGCATTGTGAAAATGGAAGAAAAGCTTCAATAATATCACAATCAACTATCAGCCCCTTCTGTACGCTGGTTTTCACAGAACCATTAATCACGTTATTTCCCTGTCCATACCATTCAAGAAATTCCTGCCATTTTTTTTCTTTTTCAGCTGATTCCATTGAGAATACATACATACCATCAATCAACCTTTTATTGACCAGCATGATCTCAATCATATCGCCTACTTCTGGTTTAGTAGAAAATTCTTCCAGGCTTATCCTACCATCTGACTTGGTACCTACATTCACGTAGGCAAATTCATTATCGATGGTAACGACTTCACCACGATATATTTTATCGAGTTCAACCGTATCAACCGTAGAGTTGATTACATGCTCCATTGTGAACCCATCATCATTTTTTTCAGTAAAATGTTCCATAATAATCACCTGCGTTAATACCGGGTAAATACAATTTCAAAGTGTGCACCAAGTATCTATACCCATTCTGAAGCGTCAATGATTTTGTAATTAAAATTAAAATATTCACCATGAACACTTAATCACACAAAAAGAACCATGCTGCTCTCAATTATTATATCTCATTTATCATATCACACAAGATTGTTACTACTTCCTCGCGTGAATGATTTGAAGTATCAAGGTAATGGGCATCGTTTGCCTTTTTGAGAGCGCCAAATTGACGGTCTTCATCCTGTGTATCACGAAGGATAATCTGTGATTTGATTGAGTTTACGTCAACATCTTTTCCTTTTTCAGCGTACTCTAATGATCTTCGCCTGGTTCTCTCGTCAACTGAAGCATCAAGGTACACTTTTAATGTGGCATCTGGAAATACAACAGTGCCGATATCTCTTCCATCAATTATAATTGAATTATCAGCCGCCCATGATCGAATATAATTATTAATGAAATCCCGCACTACCCGTTGATCAGACACGATGCCAATATTGGCTGCTATTTGTTCTGTACGTATATCTTCTGAAACATCATCCCCGTTGAGAAATGTAGTGCAGGTACCATCATCGTTATATCGTTGTTGAAGTGTAATTTCATCAATGATTGAGGAAAAATCAAGACCTTCCACAACCTTACCCCTTGTACGCATGGTATGAAGAGTTACCGCCCTGTAAAGCGCACCAGAATCGACATATTTAAGACCTGCCCGTAATGCGACCTCCCTGGCAACGCTGCTTTTACCCGAACCGGCGGGCCCATCCACCGCCACAATTATTCCATCAACACTCACCGGCCCTCCATACGGAACCTGTAATCACGTGCCTTTTTGAAATGATTCCAGGATTCTTCCCGGGTATTGTCATTTACCATCTGCTTTCGAACTTCTGATAGAAAATTCGTGTATTGATCAAGAACTGTAATGATATGTTCTTTATTCAATGAAACGATATCAGCCCATAAATCAGGGCTGCCACCCGCCAGGCGAGTCATGTCTCTTAATCCCTTTCCGGAAAATGTCAGGTATGAAGCGTTTCCATCAGTATCACTATCACCAAGATATTCCATAAGGCATGACGATAAAAGGTGTGGCAAATGACTTGTTCTGGCTACCATTGCGTCATGTGCCCCGGCATCTACAATTAACGTATTACTACCCAACCATCTCCAGAATTCTTCAATCTTTTTAATATCATTTTTTTCATTCTTCGCGTATGGAGTTATAATAACAGAGGCATTTTCCAGTATGTTACCCTTGCTATAGCTATACCCTGACTTTTCAGATCCGGCCATCGGATGACACCCAATAAATTTCCGGGCTTTCTGATGATTGAATATGGACTGGCAGACACCCTGTTTCACGCTACCCACGTCAATTACCAGGGTATCATCACCAAGCTTTTCATCACCAAGTATGTGTAAAATAATATCTATGGAGGCAATCACCGGGGTGGCCACAATAACCAGGTCTATATTCTGAACCTGTAACGAATCGATAGTCCCATATACATTGATCACCCCGTCATTCTTTGCCTCACGCAATACATCCTGGTTTCTGCCATACGCTGAAATTACTGTATCTGGTGATAATTCTTTAACCTTTCTGCATATAGACCCGCCCAGCAGGCCAAGCCCTACAACTGCCATACTTCTGAGCATCAATAGATATCCCTGCCAAGGGCTTTGGCAATCATGCCCAGTTTTTCACGCAAATCGACCAGCTGATCAAAATCAATAGTCTGTTGGCCGTCAGAAAGCGCATCTTCAGGATTTGGGTGCGCTTCAACCATTATACCATCTGCTCCTGCAGCCAGGTAAGCCATCGCCGCTGCTGGTACATAATCTTTTAATCCAACCGCATGACTGGGATCGCACAAGACGGGAAGATGACTGAATGATTTTAACACAGGTACAGCTCCTGCATCAAGAGTATTCCTGGTAATATCCTCAAAGGTTCGTATCCCCCTGGGACAGAGAATAACATCCTTGTTGCCATATGAAAGTATATACTCTGCTGACATCAGAAACTCGTTTATCTTGGCGCTCATACCCCTTTTCAGCATTACAGGTTTATTAATAGTTCCCAGCTCTTTGAGAAGATTGAAATTCTGCATATTACGGGTTCCAACCTGTAATATATCCGCGTATTCGGCAACAAGTCCCACATCCCTCGGATCCATAACCTCGGTCACGATTGGAAGACCTGTTTCCTGCCTGGCCGCGGCCAGGTATTTCAAGCCATCCGCACCATATCCCTGAAACGAATAGGGTGAAGACCTGGGCTTATATGCACCGGCCCTGAAAAGTACCGCGCCCGCCTTTTTAGCCATTATGGCATGCTTGATTACTTCTTTTTCCCCTTCAACAGCGCAGGGGCCAGCCACCAGCACAATATTTTTTCCACCTATTTCCACGTCGCCAACACGTATTACGGTTATATCAGGATGTGTCTCTTTACTCGCCAGTTTGTAAGGCCGCATTATGGCTTTTACCGACTCCACACCCGATATAGCTTCCAATGGCTGTTCTCGAATGATATCCTCATCACCAATTACGGTAATAATTGTGCGGTACTGACCGGTTGAGACGTGGGGCTGCATATCAAGAGATTTAATCTTCTCAACTATATGTTGAATTTCATCCTCTGTTACCTGCGGTTTAAGAACAATAATCATGGATAGTCCACTCCTTGTATCTTGGTATTATCTTGTTATTATCGTCACTATTCTTTATGGGAATGCGGTCCTTCTAAAATCAAGTAAAAAACGATCTATGCGGGTGTATGAGGTACCACCTGATAAGAGCCCAGTATCTTGAGAAAAATTGTTTCTTCTTTCATTTTTTCAAGTGTGTCCCTGATCAGGTCTTCATCACGGTGCCCGATAAAATCGATGAAGAAATTATACTCCCACATTTTCTTCTTGTCCGGACGTGATTCTATTTTTGTCATATTAATACCAGAATCGGCAAATGGACGAAGAAGATTATACAGTGCACCGGGACGATCTTTTAAGGCACAGACAATTGATGTCTTATCATTACCCGTGACAGGATTCTCCTTTTTACCCAGTACAAGAAAACGGGTATAATTCTGCCTTGAATCTTCAATACCACTGACAAGCACATTCAGGTTATACAGCCTTGATGCGAGATTTGAAGCAATCGCAGCCGAGAATTTGTCCCAGGCGGCAGTCTCAGCAGCCATGGCGGTTGAACTCACCGAGTTTAACTCGGCATTCGGCAGGTTTGCTCTCAACCAGGCTTTACATTGACCAAGTGGCTGCGGGTGTGAATAAATCTTTTTCACCTGGCTAATGTCATTACACAGGGAGACCAGGCTGTATGTTATCCGCAAAAACTTTTCACTTACTATCTGTAGATCAGTTTCCATAAATTCGTCAAGAGTATATGTAACAGCTCCCTCAGTACTATTCTCAATTGGAACAACCCCAAAACGGGCCCTTCCCGACTCCACCACGTTAAACACGTCAGAAATGGTCTTCTGAGGGAGGCCTTCTACCTGTTCACCAAACATCTCAAGTAAGGCAATATGAGTAAATGTGCCAACTGGCCCGAGATATGCCACCTTGAAGGGATCAGCCTGCATATACGTACCGGTTATCAACTCATTAAATACACGGATCAGGGTATCCTTGTCCATTGTATCCGAACATTTTTCTTCAATGTGCCGGATAACATCCATCCGCATTGAAAAAAGATCTTCTGTCCCCGCAGTTTCATCCCTGCCCTTTAATTCTTCAAGATATACCTCTTCCCATTCAGAAAGCATTTCGATGATTTTATTTTCAATTTGTGTACGTTTATCGCCCATTTTTATTCCTCGTCCCCGAAAGAAAATTCTTTAATTTCTGATAATTTGGGCAGATCAGATAGTTTGTTCAATCCGAAATATCTCAGGAATTCATCAGTGGTACCATACGTGAGTGGTCTTCCGGGCAGTTCTTTTCTGCCAACAGGCTTTACCAGGTTTTTTTTCATAAGGTTTGCAACCATCATCCGTGACGACACGCCCCTCAACTCTTCAATCTCGGCCAGCATGATTGGCTGCCGATATGCTATAATCGACAAAGTTTCCAACATCCCCCTGGATAACGTATCGGTTTTCTTAAAACCCATAACCCTGCGAATCGGCTCGGCATACTTTTTGCTGGTTATAAACTGAAAACCGTTTGATATCTCTGCAACCTTGATTCCCCCATCCCGTTCTTCGTATTCGTCAACCAGTGAATCAATTAAAATTTTAGCCTGCGTCGGATCAATACCTAACTCCCTGGTAAAGAATGTGATGGGCAATGGCTCATTTGAAAGAAATAATATGGCCTCAAAGATACCCTTTAGCCTGTCCTCTTCGGATTCCTGTTCTCCCTGATCGGCCTGATGGTCAACCACGTCATCATGAGATAATTCTTCATCATATACATTTTCCACAGGGTAATGACCTTCTTCTGATCTTCCCTGAATATCTCTTTTCTGATCTTCCATTTTCTTTATTGAAAATTCCTCTTCACGCTAACTTAGCAGAATACTTTTACGAAATACATGTACACTATTTCTCTTCATTGATAAATCGCCTGAAAACCCGGATATCCCCGAATGTTCGATGCTGCATAAGCTTGATAAGGCCAGTCTTGGCCATTTCCAGTATTGCCAGAAATGAGGCAACAATTTCCGCCCTGCCAGGCTTTTCTGAAAAGATTTCGGAAAAGTGTATCTGATCACGACCATGCAGTTTATCAGTAATGAACCGTATCTTGTCGCTAACCAGTATTTCGTCAAATACTATTTCCCTGTCCTCTACCGTCTCCTGCGAATCCAATACTTTTACAAAGGCGTTCAGAAGATCGAACAGGCTTACTTCCACAAGTACAGGATCATTTTCATTATCAACCTGTGGATAATTGATCCTTGAATACGAATCAGATTGTATCTCAAACATATCCCACAGGGTTTTTGAGGCCTGCTGGTACTTTTTGTACTCCAGCAGTTTTTGTACCAGCTCGGGAGGAAGTGGAGGAACAAAATATTCATCATCTATTTCAGCTCCAGGAAGCAGCACACGGGATTTATAAAATATCAATTCACTGGCCATAACGATAAAATCCATGGCTATATTGACATTTAACTGTTCCATTAGCTTGAGGTACTGCAGGTACTGTTCTGTTATTTCGGCAAGGGAAATTTCGGTAATGTCAATTTTGGCTTTTTTAATCAGTGACCACAGAAGGTCAAGGGGACCTTCAAAATTTTCGATGTGTATTATATATTTCTGATCAGTGACGCCCTGTTCAGTATTTCCATTTACTGCCATATTATTACAGACCGGTTACCATATAGTATCTATTACACGAGCCACACGGGGTTGACCTGGTTCAAATCATCACGTACAGGCGCCGAAAATGACGCCTGTTATTATAAAAATATTGTGCTGAACCTGCAGAATTGTTACCTGCGATATTATTATTTCAACTGAGTGCCTTTTCGGCAGCTTTTTGCAGCCTTTCAGGTGGGAATGGCTTAACGACAAAATCTTTAACACCTATCTTGATAGCCTTTGTTAAAAGATTTTCCTGTCCCAGGGCAGTCACCATTATAATGCGAGCCTGCGGATCAGTGTTAAGTATTTCTTCAGCTGCTTCAATACCATCCTTCTCTCGCATGGTAATATCCATTGTAACAAGATCAGGTTTTAACTTCTTGTAGAGTTCAACGGCTTCCATACCATTTTCTGCTTCACCTATAACTTCATGTCCCTTGGGGACCAGGGCATCCTTCACAAGAGTCCGCATGAATTTTGCATCATCGACGACTAAGATTTTTGCCATTACAATACTCCAGAGTGGTAAAAATATCTATGTACCATGTGTTATAATGCCATCATGAAACATATTACTGCTTTGCATGAATCACTTCAACAAAAATTTTGTTCCCATTCGTTTTTTTATACATAATCAGCACTACAGGTTATCAACAATTCGCTGTGCAAGCTCTGATAATGATACGATTTCCCTAATGGCACCAATTTCTACAGCCACCCGGTTCATTCCATAAACCACGGATGTCTCTTCGTTCTGGGCCAGTGTATATCCACCGTTTTTGTGGATTTTTAAAATACCCTGAGAACCATCTTTTCCCATCCCGGTCATAATAACACCAAGAGAATCCGCTTTAGATGTCTCTGCTATAGAGTTAAAAAGAACGTCAATAGATGGCCGGTGACCCGAGACCTTTTCTCCTTCAGAAATACGGATAATGCTTTTATTCTTCTTCTTTTCAACGATCATATGTTTATCACCGGGAGCGATATAAGCCCAGCCCGGCCACAATTCATCACTATCAACAGCTTCCTTTATATTCATCAAACAGGTATTATTAAGCCTCTCCGCAAAAGCACTGGTAAACCCGGCGGGCATATGCTGCACAACCAGTATAGGGGTTGGCACATCTTTTGGAAGGTTTTGAAACACCTTTAAAAGTGCCGATGGGCCTCCAGTTGACGTTCCAATCCCAATGACCTTCGAACTTTCACGCTTTTTCAGAGCAACAGGTCCGGCTCTTGTTTCTTCAACCGGTTCAAAAATCGTTGTATCAGTAGGCCGATTTTCGTAATCTTCCTCTTTGACATGAAACTTTATATCAGATCTATATACCGCCTTGATCTTTGAAATAAGCAATTCGGCGATGTCTTCAACCGATAATGACAGTACAGACGATGGCTTGGGGATAAAATCCACCGCCCCGTATTCAAGTGCCTTGAAAGTGGCATCCGCTCCATGCTGGGTAAGCACGCTCATCATGATGACGGGTTTTGGATTTGTCCGTATAATCTCCTGCAATGCCTGAAGCCCGTCAAGAATGGGCATCTCGATATCCAGGGTAATCACATCAGGATTTAGTGTCTGATTCTTAAAGATGGCAGATTTTCCATTATTGGCTGTACCAACAACCTCCATCATCGGATCACTTTCGAGGATATCTGTGATGATTTTTCTTACGAGTGCTGAATCATCAACAACCAGTACTTTTATTTTCTCTGCCATTAATCCCGCAATTGCTGTACTATTTTTTTCAATGACTCAGTTTGAGGTAATACAAGAAGTTTTCCTATAACTTTATCATCCTGATGGAAAAATTCCGTATCCATAACCAGGGCATATTCATTATCTACATTATGAAATGCCAGGATAGAATCCAGAATAGACTGCATATAATCATGCACGATAGTAGGAACTGTTGGTTTTATTGCAATCTCAATCTTCTCCGAGAAGGCATTTACCACGGCCGACCCAACTATATTGGTAATCTCCATGAGGGCAGATTCACCGTCTTCTGTTAATTCATGCGTTTCACCCTGTGACAGGCCAAAAAGCAGGTCTACCAGTTCAAAACCCGTATCCTCTTTAAAGCTGAACAGAATGGTTCCCTTAATATCACCCACCAGCGGCATATATACACCAATATATACACTATCAATATCACCAACCTCTTCTGGTATTTCTTCAACTGGAAGAAGTGACACATCCGGTATAGACAGATCAACCCTCTTATTGATTATTCTTGATAACGAATCAGCAGCATCCGTTATCCCCACATTCGCAAGAATCTGTATACGGCTGAGATCACTATCATCGATATCAAGTTTCTGACGTATATAATCCTTGTCCTCAGATCCTTCAAGGGTAGACTTCACGTTGTCCTGCAATTCCTGCCTGAAATTTGTCAACGCGTCCTTCACACGCTGTTCAATCTCACTGTCTTCCTCATCTGTTTCTTCTTCGGTCTTACCTGCTGCGTCCTCTTCTTCATGCACATCTTCTGATTTCACAGGTTTCTCATACTCATCCGGTTCAGTTATTCTGCTTTCTCCGGGCTCTGGCACGGATTGCGGCTCTTCTTCCATCTCAGGCCTGACCTCAGGTTCTTGTTTTTCTTCTTTCTTAAAAACGATATCTTCCCTGATCGGTTCAGGTGTTACCGGTGCGCTGGCCTTGATATCTGAAGGAGAAATTTTTCTGTCATCATCAGGTGGTGGAGGAATTACGTCTTTTTCAGGGTCAGTCTCTTCATATTTTGGAGGGACACTTCCTTCAGTTGTCAATTTCACAGTATCCACTTCAGGCACTAGTTCTTCATATTCACTTTCCTGGTTTTCCAGGATTTTCTGTTTTTCTTCCCATGAAAGGGACTCCTGCTGAGATATAACCTTGTTTATCATGGAAGAAATATCAAGGATAAGACAGATACTGCCATCACCAAGAATTGAGGCACCGGCAAGTCCCGGCACTGTCTTGTAATTCTGCTCCAGTGATTTAATAACAATTTCCTGCTTTCCTTCCAGGTAATCAACTATCAATCCGATCTTCCTGTTACCATAGCCCACCACAACAACAGGTGTTTTTTCCCCTTTTTTAATGCTGGTTTTGCTGTTTACAAACCTGTTGAGACGAAGTAGCGAAAGAATCTCACTCCTGAGATTGATAACCTCGTGTCCCTCAATGGTTGTTATTTCTTCGGGTACAATCTTTATTGTCTCTATTACATCAGAAAGTGGAATAGCATACATTTCTTTCTGCACCCGCACCATAATAGCAGGTATAATTGCCAGGGTAAGGGGGAATGACATGATGAACCTGGTTCCCATGCCCGGCTCAGTTTCAATGCTAACATTACCGTTCAGTTCATTAACAGTCTCACGAACCACGTTCATACCCACACCACGGCCGGATATATCAGTAACTACTGCTGATGTGGAGAAACCAGGGTTGAATATAAAATTATATACATCATCCCGGTCCATGTTGGCTACCATGTCCGGGGTAGCCAGTCCCATTTCAATGGCTTTTTTCTTAATCTGGTTCACATCCAGCCCACGGCCATCATCACTAACCTCAACGAATATCTGGTTGCCGCCCTGGTAGGCGTTCAGGGTTATAACCGCCAGCTCTTTTTTCTTTAACTGCCTTCTTTCTTCTTCTGTTTCAATACCATGATCAATCGCATTTCTGATAAGATGCATCATGGGTTCGCCTATAACATCAATGACTTTTTTATCTAATTCGGTTTCTTCACCCTTTATTTCAAGTATCACTTTTTTATCAAATTCTTTTGCAAGGTCCCGCACAAGCCTGTTAAACCTGGTAAAAACCTGGCCGATAGGCACCATCCTGGTTTTCATGATACCGCTTTGCAGGTCTTTCGCGATACGGGACATCTGCTCCATGCGGCTCTTGAATTCACTGGTAATCGATTTGTCCAGCTCGATTCTTCTCATTTCCTCGAAAAGCTTGTAAAACCCTGAATTGGCGATTACAAGTTCACCCACGTTATTAAGAAGCTGGTCAAGTTTGTCAACCGAAACCTTCACAGTTTTCAAAACCGGTGCCCGCCTGTCCGCGCGGTGTTCCACCTCGTCCTTCTCGTCATCGTCAGGGTGTATTTCTTCATCGGCTGGCTCAAGGTCTGCTGTAGCGGGAGACTGCAATGACTCTTCCGCGGCCGGCATATACTCTTCATCATCAAGAATTGTCTCGTTTTGAGAGAATTTCAATGCTACCTTGTTTTCTTTTTGAACCAACTCAATACGACGCATATCGATACGTGATATCTGGTCGATATCACATGCTTTTCGCACTTCATCGGCGGATTCTTTTGTCAGCAAAACAAGCTGCAGCATGTTATTAAAACCCGGTTCTGTTACAGTATCAATATCCGGATACATTTTGACAATACTTCCAACACGTTCCAGGTTGGTAAGAATCAACTGTGCCTTTAACGATTTCATGGGGGCATCAGGATCAATAAATACGGTTACCTCGGAACATGACAATCCACGCTGCAACCCTTCCTTGATCTGCTTCCCGTCTGCAGGGGAAAGGGGAATCTTGCCTGGTTCTGCCTGCCCTCCCCTGTCAACAGAAGGGGGAACCACAGTACCGGGAACCTCGCCATTTGACATGGCGGCAATTTTATCGATAATATCGGTCAAGTCTCCCGATGGAGGATTACCTGAAGCCACTTCACCGATCACTTCACTGATTACATCAAAACACTGAAACAGAAGATCAACGATTTCGGGGGTCACGTTCATGGTTTTATCACGAATACCCTGAAGCAGGTTTTCCATTTTATGTGCGAGATCGCTCAAGTCGCTTAACCCCACAAACGCTGCCGAACTTTTCAGTGAATGTGCCGCCCGGAAGATATTATTGATTATTTCCTGATCAGCTCCACCTTTTTCAAGGGCAAGTAAATTCTGGTTAAGCTCCTGCAATTGTTCATCGGCTTCTTCAAGAAAAATGTCCTGATATTCCCCAAGTGAAAAGGCCATTCTTTTTCTCCAGCATTAATTAAAAATAACGACACCCTTATATGACTTCGTTTTCTTCTTCAAAAGAGAAAAGTATATTCTCAAGGTTAAGTATTATTATCAACCTGTTGGTTAACCTGCCAATTCCCAGAAGATAATCTTCAGAAACCCCTTCTATCAGCTCTGAAGGGGGATCAATATTCGTTTCAGGGATCCGTACAACCTGGTATACATTATCAACCAGCAGTCCAACCTGTTTACCTGCGGTTTCAATAACAATTATCCTGCTGAGTTCGGTGTAATCAGCATTTTCAAAACCGAACCGTATTCTCATGTTGATAACAGGTATAACATTGCCCCTGAGGTTTATAACACCAATTATGTAATCGGGAGTATTAGGCAGCCTGGTAATATCCGGTATTCTTAGAATTTCATGAACAGACAGGATATCCACACCATATTCCAGTTCTTCCAGAAGAAAGCTCACAAGCTGTATAACATTTCCTTCTATAACACTTTCTTCTTTATCTTCCAGAATTTCAGCGTTATCCTGTACGCCTTCCTGGTTTCTGATAAGTTCATTCAAGTTCATATTCAGTCACCTGCTGCCGGATGTTTTAAATACCATACTTTACATTATTGCATAGTAACAGTATACTACAATGCATTTACAAATATAAAAGAAAATTGTGAATATGGTGCCAAATTATTAAGTACTTTAAAAGTATATATTCAGCTTTTCAAGCATTTTTTCTATCCATTATAAAAGGCGACCATGGTTTGTCGCCTTTTATTTATATCGGATATGTGTAATATATTCTACAGCTTTCGTCTTACCGATATAACCCGTCCGTTATCAAGCCCCACATACACCTGTTTATCCGAAACCAGGGCTGATGTGCCGATATTTGAACCAGTATCATGCTTCCATGCTACCTCACCCGCGCTATTCAGCATAAATATTGAATGACCGGCTGATACAAACAGGGAATTTCCCCGAACGGTAATATCATGACGAATAGGCTGATCGAGATCAGAAACAAATATTTTTTTCCCTTTGGCTTTTCCCAGTGCCACAATGGTGCCATCCAGGCTTGCCATCACAACCTTTTTCCCGGATATGAAAGGGTTCACAATATATGTTCCGTCAAATTTATCCTCCCATTTCACTTTACCGTTCTTGCTGGACAATGCCTTGACAGTTCCATAATAACTGACAGCCACCACGATGTCACCGCCAAAAGCGATTTTAAAACGCTCACCAATTTTTTCAGTCCATGCCGGTGTACCTTTATCCGCGTTGATGGCATGTAATACACCGTCCTGGGCAGCACAGAAAAGCAGTCCGCCAGCCAAAACCGGAGATTCCATTATCCCTGCCGACAAATCTCTTGTCCACCTCGTCTTTCCTCTTTTCGAGAAGGCGTATACCGTACCCCTGCTGCTTGCCACATATACCGTAGCCGGGGTCACTACCGGTGCGGCGTCGTTTATTACAGCACCGTTAAGTTTTTTTCTCCATGCTGTTTTACCGTTTTTCGCGTTCACCATGTAAAAATATTCATCGGCTGTACCAAAATACAGATTCTTTCCGTCAGCAATAAATCCGGATGAGACAACCGTGGGGATTGTACGTTTCCACAATGTTTTTGCGGTAGTACGTGAAACTGCCCTGACGGTTCGATCACGGGAAGAGAGATACATCACCTCATTATGGTAGACGATGTTTTCTGCAGGTGAATCCAGCTTTAATGACCATTCACTTCTTTTAACCTGAAGTCGCAGGTTCCTGTTAAGGGACTGTCCCTCCTTTACATCAATGCTGGTGTTCATATCCTGGTATCCAGGAGCTTTTACATTAAGAACATACCTTCCTGGTTCCAGTGAAGTGGAAACCGATCCGCTTCCCAACAGCTCTCCATCTAGGTACACCCTGGCATTTTGCGGATTAACCTTTATCCGCACATCAGACCTGGACATGCCCAGTGCTATGTTTTGTTCAACCGGCTCTGCCCCGATAATAATTTTTTTGCTGACCGGGTCATAGCCTTTCTTTGATACCTGTATGGTATATGTTCCCGGCAAAACCATTACACTGGCATCGCCCTGTCCTATGGTTTCGTTATTGATCGATACCGTCGCGTCAGCAGGTTCAACCTTTATACGCAAATAAGTTTTCTCTTTCTCAGCTTTTACTTCTTTTACTTCAACTTTTTTAATATCGTCAAATTCTTTCTTCAAAGCCATGTCTACCGCCACTGCTCTTTTTACCGGAACAGCTTTCACAGGCATCACTTCTACCATTTTAACTTTTTCATCAACAGCCTTTTGTGGTACTTTTGCTTCTTCGCTGGCAGTATCCTTTTGCGTTGAAGAGACCTCTTTGGGTTTTTCCAGCTCTTTAACAATCTTTTCAACTTTACCATTTGTCTCATCAACTGTTTTGGCGTCTACTTCAGCCGATGAATTTCTGCTTAGCGTAACAGAATTTTCTTCAACCTTCTGTTCAAGTTGTTTTATAACCGCTTCGTCTTTAACCGATGAAGATTCTATTTCTTCCAGCGCCTTTATACGCCTGCCCACCTTGACCTTCCCCTCAAGAACGGATATTCGGGTGTCCCTGGTCTTTGACGCTTCCACCACGAACTGGGTTCCCCGCACACCGGCAACAGCGGTAGGTGTTTTGATCTGAAATTCTTCACCTTTCAGCAGTTTCTTAGGTTTAACCAGCAGTTTTCCCACTGTTAATTCAAGGGAATTCTTTTCAAGACCGGTTATTTCTCCTTTGAACAGGGTTGCAAGTATCAGCTCACTGTTTTCCTTTATCCTTACCACGCTTTCACCGATCTGTACATCAGCTGCTGATCTGTCACCGGTTTTAAGCCTTTGGGTTTCAAGCAGCTGTATACCCGGTTCCGCGGGATTCCACTGCCCATTATCCATGTAGGTAACATTACCCAGAAGAAAGGTAATCAACGCTGTATTCCTGTTTTTAGCTTCTTCTTTTGAACATGATACTATAGCGATTAGTCCTGATATAAGTAATATACTGATAATTTTTCGTTTCATAATATGTCTCCAGTCATAGAAGTATCACTGACTATACCAATGTAAGGAAGAAAAAGGGAAAAACAAATTTACTTTCTAACCCTGAGTACCCCTTTTTGCATGGTTCCAATATACATATACTGATTGCCTATGGCAAGGTTTGAACTGGCAGGAGAAGGCAATACGTATGACCACTGCACCTTCCCGTTACCGGTTGACAACCTGTAGAGAACCGTATCGGCAACAACAACAACGTCATCACCATCCAGAACAGGTTTATGTTCAACCCTGTTGCCCAGCTCATTCTTCCAGAGCAACTCTCCCGAACCAGAAAGCTTGTACATTACTCCATCTGTATCGCACACATAGTATGAACTTCCATCTGAAATGATATCCAGCAGGATATGGTTTTCGGTATTGTAGGTCCATACAATCTCATCATTCAGGTAATTGTATTTCATGACAGTTCCATCATAACCGGCAATAACAATTTCTGATTTTTTCGTGGCAAGAGCCGCGCCGAAAACCCTTCCCACCTCTTTTTTTACTACTATGATTTTCAGTGCAATATCTATACCATAGAAAATTCCTTCCTGTGATACAACAAAAAGCATACGTCCGCTCTTCACCGGTGTTGAATAAATACCGCCATCGATATCAAGCTGCCAGTTTTTAACACCATTCAGGGAAATATCATACACCCTGCCCCTGGTTGTGGCTGCAAACACGTGTTCACCATTGACAACCGGCACTACTCCCGGATAGATAACACCTTCCAGCTGCACACTCCAACCTATGGACCCACTGGAAAGCTGAATTGCATGCAGGTATTCATCAGATGTACCAACAATCATCATGTTTTCAACAATGACAGGGGTTGATGTGGCCCGGGTTGCGAATTTTTTCTGCCATAGCACACGATCTCCCGAGATCCTGCTGACAGTACCATCATCACTGATAGCTATGGTGTCGCTGCTGCCGGGAATCGGCAAAAAATGGTTTGCCGTGGTTTTCATTCTCCACTGCTGAAATGGATGCTGGCTGACAACCTGTTGTTTCAGTGGTACATCCCTGGTTATATTTTCAGATGCCACGGGTAGATCAAAAGACGTATCCCTGTAACCGGGGGCTGTAATCCGCACATTATATGTTGCCGGGGCCACGGTCATGGATACACGGCCCTGTCCCCGAAATGTATTATTAATATATATCCTGCTGTATTCGGGATCGGCAGTGATGGTAAGCACCCTCCTGCTAATGGGTTGCGTTACAGTAATTTTTTCGTCGTTGAAAACGGAAAGCTCTTCAAATTCATCATGGGCAGCAGCTTTTTCAGGAATCAATGTGAATACACTTTTATGATTATCAACGGGTTTGCCTTCTGAAACCAATCGTCCAATCTGCTCAACTTCTTCTGGATCAACCCTGCATATCTGTCCATCAGCAATGTTTATAGCTTCAGCCTGGAAGGGGCTGTTGTTTTCACCGGTTTTTGGCGCAAGCCGGACCCTTCCCTCCAGAACCTTCACGGTTACATTCTTTTTTGAATCAACAGCTACAGAGAAGGTAGTACCCCGAACCCCGGCAACCGACGTTGGAGTCTGTATATACGCGCTGTCTCCCCTTGCCAGTTTCTTAATTGAAAGCAATACCCTTCCACGCTCCATGTTGCCATTCACATCCAGGTTCCCCTTCTCGTTTACATGCAATCCGTTTAAACGAATTCTTGACCCTTCCCTGATTCTCATTCGTAAACGGCCTGATATTTCAAGGTCAACCATGGAATTAGAGCCGGTAATCACGATGTCACCTGTATGAGCCACTACCCCCGGTGTCAACTGTCGTCTTGTGCCGTCACGTTGAAGTGTTGCCTCTCCGGCCACAAAAGTGCACATCGCTCTTCCGGGAGATGTCCCGGGAATATCATTACGTGAACCCGTTAAAAGGAATATGGCACCTGCCAGTATCATCACAACTGCCGCTGCGGCAATCCCCTTCAGGTAACCTGGCTTGCCGGATGATGAGGGGGCCTGGCTGCGGGCCTTTTGTTTAATTTCTTCACGCATGGCAACGGTATCAATTTCTGGAACATTTTTATTCCATGTATCAACAAGAAAAATCAATTTATCTGAATCGATATTTCCATGTCGCTGCCTGGTTTCAGGCTGCTGGATTATATGTTTTATTTCTTCATATACGTTCATTTTCATTTTACTATTGTGTAATATGTCCCATCAGGTTTTATATTACATCCCTGTCTTTCAGGTAATCGATAATCAGCTCAATGGACTTCTGCATCCGCCACTTGGCGGTTCTTTCAGAAATATCCAGTATTCTGGCGATGTCTGCGTATGGTGTTCTTTCTCTAAAGCGTAGAAGAAACACTGTCCTGAATTTTTCCTTCAACGAATCAACCGCTTCTGAAAAAGACAACATATCATCATTCCTCAGGATACGTTCTTCCGGAGACTCCTCGTCCTGGAATAATTCAACACGTTTCTTTTCTTTCTCTGTGAGAAGAATATTCTTATGACGTGTTTTCAGAAAATTCTTGGCACAGTTGATAGCAATGCGGTATATCCATGCTGAGAATGCCCTGTCCACCTTAAACGAATCGATGTGCATATACACCCGGATAAACACGTCATGCAGCACATCAACAGCGTCATCCTGATCGTGCGTATACCCGTAGATCATTTTCCACAACCTGTCAGCATACCGCGTATAAAGAACATCGAAGGCCTCTTCAATACCGGACTTAAATTCAACTACCAGTTGTTCGTCGGTCAAAGTACTGTACTCAGCAGACATGCTCTTTAGGTTTATTACTATAGTTTTTGGAGAAAAGTGAAAAAAAAGAGGACTGTTGTACCAGCTTATCGATCAGAAATCGAATGAATATTAGAAAATATATCACCAATGAGCCCCTCGTCCAGCATAGATATGAGCGCCCTGGTTTTTTGCTCCAGTTCACCTGTAATACCAACTTCCATATCTTTCAACTGAAAATATTCATCCGCAATATTAAGGGCTGTTAAAATTGCCACCTGTACCAGGTTCCCATTGGAAATATTCCTGTTCACATCCTCCATCTTGCTATTCACATACTCAGCAATTTGGAGAATGTACTCAGGAGACGCGTCACCCTGAATGGTATAGGTGTGACCATAGATGTTCACTTTTACCTTATTTTCTTCCATGGTGCATTCCATCAGCCTATCCATTTAAAAAGTTTATTATACTACACACGTATTACGTTTCATCGTCTTCGATAATTAGAAAATCTTCATCATCACTGGTAACTGCTGCTGAAGAATCACTTCCCTTTTCACCTTCATCAACAATCACGGTATCTTCATCCATGTCATCAATAACGATTTCATCTTCATCATCATCCAGTAATATTATTTCGTCTTCCTCTTCAGGTGTGGTGTCCACCATTACACCTTCATCTGCAGATGAACCGGTATCATCATCAATAATAATAATTTCGTCATCATCTTCTTCAACAGCTCCTGAAGGCTTTTCTGACGGCACTGATTCCATAACCGGTTCTTCCGGAAGGGTTTCAGATGGTATTTCTGTTTCCGGTTCAGCAGGTGGAGGAGATGCGGGAGCGAACGCCCGCTCTGTACCCATGCTTGCTGCCGTGGCCCTGTAATCCGCAGAATCATCAGACTGGAGAACATCAAGCTTACCAAGCAATTGAAGCATTTTCTTCTCAAGTTCATCTTCTTTTGATTTCAGTGACGCCAGTTCCGCGGAGACTTGCTCGAGTTCCTTCTGTATCCGTGCCACTTCCTGCTCTTTCTCTTCAAGACTTAGTCGCGCTTCTTCAGTCTCAACTTTCAGAGATTCGTTATCTGTTTCAAGTTTCGCGTTTTCACTTCGAAGGTCACCGATAAGCTGTAACGCCTTTATTATCCTGCCCTCAAGCTCTTCCAGTTGTTGCATTGTTATCATATTATAGTACCTCCGCAAATTGTGACTCTGCTCTTGCCACTGCCAATTTCCCTTTCAATGTTGCTGCAGTCTTTGCAACCATGGGACATATTCTTAACCATGTTACAATATTCGGCACAATAGCAGTGCACATTAACAAGAAAATCAACATCATATTATCAAGTCAGAGCATCAATAAGTCATTCCTTAAAGTAATAGTAAAATCAGTGTGATGTAAAATCAAGATTTATTTTTATATAAACCGAAAAAGAATGTCACCACAGAGGCACAGAGATACAGAGGGGATATGTTTTTTTACCCGCTGCATATCATGATAACTAAAAAATTTTTCAATCGCCACGTCGTTTTGTCTAACACAAAGACAAAATTAAAAAATCCTTTCTCTGTATCTCTATACCTCTGTGGTAAAACAAATTCTTTAGAATTCGAATGTCAGCTTGAGGCCGGCGGAGTGTTGTATTGCGGTGGTGGTTTCGGGGGTGAGGTTCCAGGTGCCGTATATACCGAGATAGATGTCATACGTGAAAAAATAACGGAAACCTGCCTCGCATGCCGCAGCGTTAACGGGTGCCAGTCCTTCTACAAGAACCTCTTCGTTATCGCCGGCCTTCAGTGGGGATGCTGACATCAGTTTTGCCCCGCGCAGACCCAAATGGGGAATGAATGGATACAGCACATCGGTGGCTGCCGTGAGGGAACACGTGATATAATCATTACCAATATTCCTTTTGGATAAAAAGCTGTCATTAGCGGTTGGATTCACCCCCAGCAGGCTCATAGACTCATCCGGTTTTTCCCGGCCGACGTAAAACAGGTTAGCATGCAATGTCAACAGCCATAATTTCACCTGTACAACCGGCCCCGCCATCAGTTCGTTTTTTCCCAGTTCGGCAGGATAACAATCTCGGAAAGTGTATACATCTTTGCCTGTAGGAATTCTAAAGCGGGCGAAAATACCGGCGTGAACGGTGTTATTGCAATAACTTCCGGCATAATACCACATGGACAGAAAAGAATCACCCAGCCTGCCCGGGGCGAGGGCGTACAGGTCATCTGAATAATACATAAAACTATACCAGACGGTAAAATTGGAAAGTACACCCAGACCGATTACAAAATCTTGTTCCCTGTAATACCTGTCAGCCTGAAAAGCCTCAACAGACATACCAGCCGAAATTTTACCTTCGGGAATAGTATAGATTGTTTCTGTCAGCGGATATGAGGCATGCAGTGTAAGCGGATTGAGAAGAAACAACATGAGCGCTGCTCTCGCAACGCTCTTCGTGATCCGTGATATATTTAATATGATATTCCGGCACCTTGTTGCAGGTTTATGCATACACCGGATAGAGGCAGATTATGCCGCCTTCTCCTGTATCTTCTCTACCAGTGCGCTGATAGCGTTCAGATCAGTTACGGCCAGTTCTGCCAGCATTTTCCTGTTTATCTGGATATCAGCATTCTTCATGCCATTGATCAGCCTGCTGTACGAAATACCGTGAATCCTGGCAGCAGCATTTATCCTGACAATCCAGAGACTTCTCATATCACGCTTTTTGCGACGCCTGTCCTTGTATGAGTTCTGCAGCGCCCGCCTTCGTGCGTCCTTGGCTGTTCTGAAAAGGATGCTTCTTGCGCCCTTAAAACCTTTTACGAACTTCAGAACTTTCGCCCGTCGTTTATGATGTATTCTTCCTGTTGTTGCTCGTGGCATAGTATTCCCCTTCGTGTACTACCTTAATATTATTACGCGTACGGCATCATCCTGGAAACCCGTCTTTCTTCCGATTCTGATACCAGCGAAGACTTTCTCAACTGTCTTTTACGTTTCGTGTTTTTACACGCCAGCAGGTGACTTTTGGAGCTGTTATAACGCTTCACCTTACCACCACCGGTTACTTTAAACCGCTTTTTGGCACCACTGTTAGTCTTTATCTTGGGCA